>JAJFLS010000036.1 GCA_021772595.1 Opitutales bacterium | reverse complement strand
ACGATCTCTTCGACCTGCTTTCCAGTCATCACCATGATGAAAACGACATCCGCATTGGCGCCTGCTTCACTGGGAGAGGTTGCTCGCTTGCCACCCGCGGCTTCGATCATGTCCAAGCGTTCCGAACGTAGATCAAATCCTGTCAGCTCGAAGCCCGCTTTGATGATGTTTAAGGCCATGCCCATTCCCATGTCGCCTAGTCCAATAAATCCAATTCGTTTCATAGTTCGCTCGTTTCTTTATTAGTTTGTATCCGTTGGGTTAAAATTTTTTAGCGGGCTGGGCCCTCTATGCGTATACGTTTCACATAATATAGAATTTTTAAAACGAGCTACTAATCCGTGAACTCGGATAGTTCGACGAGGCGATTTTGATGTAGGGACTTGGTCGCTGCCAAGGCGATTATCAGAGCCTTAAGACCGTCTTCCGCTGTGATTGCTGGAGGGCGATCGTTTATCACATTGTCCACAAAATTCTGAAGCTGGTCTACGTAGGCTTTTTCGAAACGCTCATAGAACCCGGGGACCACGTCATGGGAGATCGCGTTCTTTTTCATAACTTGGATGGGGGTTTCCCGATAATAGCCGATTTGCAGTGTCCCTTCCGTTCCCAGTATTTCCGAGTGAATGTCGTATCCGTAAATCCCATTTCGCGAGAGATCCACGACTCCGAGGGTGCCGTCCTCGAAATACATGTTGGCAATCGCGTTGTCGACGTCGCCGACCTCTTTCATTTCGGGATAAGCTAAGACTCCTCCGGTTGCGTAGATGCTTTTTACGTCTCCCATCAGCCAGCGGGCTACGTCGAAATCGTGGATCCCCATGTCTACGAAAAGGCCACCGCTATTCTCCGGCCTAAGGTAGTCCAATTCAGGGCGTTCGCGGTCGCGGGAGGTCGCTTTAAACTGTACCCGATTACCAATGACACCAGAATCGATTCTTTCCTTGGCTGCTAAGTAGCCACTATCGAAGCGGCGCATAAAGCCCATTTGAAAAAACGCTCCAGTCTCTTCAACGACTTCTTTAATTTCTATGCTCGCGTCGATGCTTAGCGAGAGTGGCTTCTCGCAGAAAATGGCCTTGCCTGCTCGAGCAGCGTCGATGGCAACTGCTTTGTGGTATTTCGTAGGAGTGACGATCACAATCGCTTCGACCTCCTCATCCGCAAGCATACCATGATAATCCTGATACACTTTTTTTGCGCCGTACTGTTGTGCCACTTGTTTGGCTACCTCCTCGCGCACATCTGAAACGGCTACGAGATTCGCTTCGGGCAAACGGTTGGCGAAATAGTTGGCATAGAGGCTGCCCAGACGACCGAGCCCGACCACTCCTATATTTACTTTTTTATTCATAAAATACGGATCTAGTTTTCAGTTCTTGATTTGAGCGATGTTCTTAAACTCCGCTATAGGCATTGAATCCTCCATCGACTGGAAGAATCACTCCGGTTATAAACGCAGAGGTATTTGAAAGTAGAAATAGAGTGGGGTCTATTAGCTCGTGAGTCTCTCCAAAGCGATGCACGGGCGTCCGTTCGAGAACTCGTCTATATCGGTCCGTAAGTTCACCTTTGTCATCGAACGCGAGAAACTTGAGCTGTTCGGTCAGGAAGAACCCGGGAGCGATGGCATTCACGCGTACGCCGGTTTCCGCCAAATGGACTGCGAGCCACTCTGTGAAATTGCTCACCGCGCATTTGCCGGCCGAGTAGGCCGGAATCTTGGTGAGCGGCCGATAGGCATTCATTGAGGAAATGTTGAGAATGGCTCCTCGACTTTGCTTGACCAGTAAAGGGCCAAGGATCTGCGATGGAAGCACCGTACCCATCAGATTGAGGTCAAGCGTACGACGGAATTGCTCTTCGGGGAGTTCGAAAAACGAACCTTTGAGATCCGGCGAATCCGCTTTGATTTGTTCCACTTCGGTGGAGGCTTCGGGACTGTTTCCTCCCGCGCCATTGATGAGGAAATCTAGTTGGCCAAAGGTATCCACCAATACATCACGAGCGGCTTCAATGGAGGCCTTATCTAATACGTCGCAAGCGATGCCGGCACTGTTGATGCCATGCTGTTGGCTCAATTCTTTAGCAAGCGCTTCGGCTTTGTCAGCATCGAGATCGAGAATGGCGACGTTCATACCATTCTCTGCCAAGCCGTGAGCAAGAGAGTGGCCAATGACACCGGCGCCACCTGTGATGGCGACGGTCTTGTTTTTTAGATCTTCAAATGCCAATTATTTTATGGTTTTTCTTGGTAGAGCGGGACGCTCTCGCCCTACCTTTTTGAAGTTAATGTAAGTAACCTGTATTGGAAATTAATTGATGGGATAGAATCGAAGTTTGCAGCCGCTATTTCCTCCATACATCGCCTTCTCCGAACCAGCGCGAGGTGACTGTTTTCTCGCGGGTGTAGAACCGTACGCCGTCTCGGCCTTGAATGTGAAGGTCGCCGAAAAAGGACTGGTTCCAGCCACTGAATGGAAACATAGCCATGGGGGCAGGGACGCCGACATTGATCCCAACCATGCCGGCTTGGACGCGGTGCTTGAACTCACGGGCCGCGCTGCCCGATGTGGTGAAGATGGCGGTGCCGTTTCCAAACGCTGATGCGTTGGCGAGGTTCAGGGCCTCGTCTAGATTGCCGGCCCGCATGACACTCAGTACTGGGCCAAAGACTTCCGTCTCGGCCAGAACCGATTCGGGCGCAACCTCGTCCACAACGGTGGCTCCGAGGTAGAATCCGTTGGGAGCTTCGGCCACTTTCGTACCGCGACCATCGCTCAAAATCTTCCCGCCTTGGTCGACG
>JAJFLS010000350.1 GCA_021772595.1 Opitutales bacterium | reverse complement strand
GCCGCCAGCTCCTCGGTGCTGCCGAAAACGGCCTGCGTCATGCGGTCGTGCAAACTGAAATCGAGGGTCGCGAGTTGCCCATCGTCGAGCGTCGTTCCTCCGAGATCCACCCAGAAAGCAACCGCACGCTCGACGCGTTCCAGCTTGGCCAGCCCGCAAATATGAGCGATGTCCGTCGCCTTCGAAGACCAGGGCGAAAGCGTTCCAGGACGCGGGGCAACGATGCGAAGCAAGCCCGTCGCATCATGCGTTTCGAGTTTCGGACCGTAGGTCAAAAGCTTCTCCAGAACCGAGCGTTCCTCGGAGGTCAACTCTCCCTCCACTTCCGCCGCATGGACGAAGGCGGCGTAAACGCTCTGGACCGGCAAGCCGCTGGCTTTCAGCTCGGTCACGAGCTTCTCAAGACGAAATTCTGAATGGGACGGAGCGCCACGGAGAATGATCATACGCAAGCGAAGTTGAGAACTTCCGCCATACCCGGCAAGCGCGGATTCCCTTGAGGCGGCAAATTGGGCGGCTTCTCGGATTTTCGATAATCGGGAACTCGATACGAGCGGCGCTGGGGGAGGGATTTCTGAGGAGGTGGGCAGTATCCGTCGGTCGGAACGACGCAGTCGTCCCGCTAGTTTTTGGACATCCGATTGCAGCTGAACAATTGCATTGTTCAGACTTCACCCCTGCCCCGCTCGCAAACTAGAGATCGACCCGGTAGTGGACGCTCAGACCCTCTTTGCGGGAGCTCACGAATCGCTCGTTTTGGAGCGCTGGCAAGGTCTAATTAGAAATTCCTAATTTAGGTCCCATTTGTTTAGCTTCTTCTAATTTAGTGTTGACTTGTTTAGTTTTCTCTAATTTAGATAGTCCTTATCTTTTAGGTATTAACCAAAAAACGCCATGAGCATAGATAAAGCGGTTATTATTTTTGTCGGTTCCTTCGTTTTAGCGCTGGGCGTTCCATTGGTCTGGCTTTTCACGCTGATTCTTATCCCCGCCTACATTTGCCTGCCGCTGCAAACCGCTCTCGAGGAATATGGATATCAAAGCGGCGCCGACAATTCAGGCCATTCGGCCACCCACAAACGCTCAAGAACTCTCGGAGCCTTCGCCCAACCCTATCGTCGTCAAATATTCGAGGGCGCCCTCTTGCTCGCCGCAATCTCTCCCGTCAGCATCAGCAAGATCGTCACCAACTTATTTCCAAAGAGCTCAAGTCACTCAATAGCTCTATTGGAATACGTAAACAATGAGTGATATAAAAATGAAAAAAGTACAATGAAGCATAGTATAAAAACAATATTGCCAATCATAGCAATGGGAAGCTTGCTGCTTTCCGGCAATGCTTTGGCTCAAACAACTCAGGATCCTGTAGCTGTTCGATCACAGGATCGATTGCAGGATGGTTCACGATCGAGCCAATTCGGAGTTCCGATTCGCTTAAGAGAGGATCAGACTATTCAAGAATGTGTCGCGGATTATAGAAATGCGAGAGACACATTCAGGCTTGAGATTCAACAGTTGAGAGAACGAATGGGCAACGCCTCATCTGCGGACCAAGCTGCGATAAGGGCGCAAATTCGCGACCATCTCCTAATTAGCCTTGGAGAAGAACGTGAATTCCGGAGGTCGATCAGAAAATCGGTGCGCGAACTTCGCCAGCAAAGTGCAGCATCTATTAAGCGAAATGGAGGATAATGTAAGGGTACTAATATTCCCAATACATTACAACAAATCGTAGCAACTCTGGCGGTCCATGAACTTGGACCGTCGGAGCTAGCTAAATAACCGCCCTCATTCGTTTCGACTAATTAGCTTGAATCTAAAGTGGGACCGGAAACCCCATTCATTTTTGAAATCCTACACGGTCGCCAGAAACGGCCGAAGACAATCATGTAGTCCGTTCCAATCTCTATTGTTAAAATGAACGTCACAGCCCAAACGCTATGGAGGTACGGCCTGATAATTCCACTGTTTTTGTCAGCTCCGCTATTTCCCATAAAAGCGCAGAATGATCTGTCAGATAAGGAACTGGATGAGCTTATGGCAGACGATACTGCATTGGAGGCTTGGCTGGAAAATGAATCTAGCGAGTGGGGCTTTTCCGCTTTGGCACGTACTGGAATTGGATATTCGGACAATGTCCTGCTAGCCACGGTAAATCCTCAATCTGGAGATTACCTTTGGGCAGATCTGGAATTGCTTCTTAACCGTTATCCGGATGACAACGGGGAGTTTTATGCGTACATTGCAGGAACCGACATTCGCTACTCCGGAGTTGAAGGCGCCGATAAAGAACAACTCTGGCTTTTTGACACCGAATGGAAACGGAATCTTACAGATCAGATTAGCGGTACTTTAAAAAGTCAGTACGTATTTTTTGACCAAATAATCGACCTATCACTGAACGAACGTGAGGTCGCCAGACAACGCATTCAATATCATGGATATGGCGCAGGCACGGATGTCGATTATCGCGCCGGAAAGTCAAATGTTTTTACAGTGGGCTTGATGGCTTTTCAGGAGGATTACGCGGAGGTTCTGGGTCAGAACGGGAGAAGAATCATCGATTTGAAATGGGAGCGATCCAATTGGAAAGGGTTAGATATCACAGCTGAAATCGGAACTGATCGTCGCGATCATGACGACCGGGTTCAACGGGACCAATTTGGCCGGCCGATAGACGAATTGCTGATTACAACCCGAGGATCGGGATTGGTCGACATATCCAAGGATTGGGGTAAAACTGGAAATATCCAATCTTCCTTTGAATTCAAGTATCTTGAGAACCGGGATAACGGATCAGGATATTATGATTACGATCAATGGGCTTTGAATATTTCTCTAGACGGTGAATGGGAGGGCATAGAGTCGAATTTGACCCTCGGTGTAGAAGAATCAAATTTTCTTGTACAGAAAGCAGAGCGGTTTGGAGTTACCCCCTTTTCAAAGACAGACTATTGGGCAGAATTAATAATTTCAAAACAGCTAATGAAACGCATTTCTGCCTACATAATGCTCGAACATGAAGAATCTCAATCAAATATTGAAGATGGTGAATACTCAGCATTTTCCGCGTCGTTCGGGTTTCAAATAAACTTTCTTGGAGAGCCTTGAGGCAAATAAGTTACAATAAATAGTCTTCTCATGAACCTATTAATAAAGTCCATTTCATTGATACTGATTAGTAATTTCGCTTTCCAGTTAATGGGACAGGAACCAGGTACACTCAAGTGGAGCTACATCACAAATGGCGAGATATACTCTTCACCGACCATGGACATCGACGGTATAATCTATATTGGCGTTAACGACATCACGGATGACGATGTCAACGACAATCATGTGATCGCCTTAAACTCGGATGGTTCTCTCAAGTGGAAGACTGAAGTTGGCGATTGGGTGGACTCCACACCTGCGCTCGGCGCAAACGGCGTTCTCTATATTGGCTGCTGGGATGGGTTCCTCTATGCTTTGGATTCTGAAACCGGGGCCAAGCTATGGACATTTGAAACCTTCGGGGTCATTGATGGTTCCCCAGCTATCGGAAAAGATGGAGTGATATACTTCGGCAATGGTGAATCTGCCCTTTATGCGGTGAGCTCGGATGGAATTCCCGTATGGACTACCGGCCCCAATGAATTAGAAGCTTCTCCGTTTCTCTTTCAGGATTGGATCGACTGTTCACCTACTTTGGACGCAGACAATAATATCTGGGTAGGTGATTTGTTCGGCAACCTGTCCCAGATCGCGCCAGATAAGACCGAACTTTGGAACGTCGATTTAGGAATTGGCATTCCTGCTTCACCAGCGATTGGCAAAGATGGAACCATCTACATTGCAGATGAGGAGGGTTACGTTTTAGCCATGACACCGGGCAACGATGAGCCCAAGTGGTTTTTTAAAACGGGCCTAGAAAGAATAGAATCTTCTCCAATCATCGGCCCGGATGGATCTGTCTACATAGGAGCTGGTTTCAACAGTCTGTACGCATTTGATGGGCAAACTGGCTCTGTTAAAACCGGATGGCCATTTAATGAACCGACGGATGTGATTTACTCGACTCCGGCGATTGCAGAAGACGGGACCATCTATTTCGGATCAGGCGACAACAACCTTTACGCGGTAGATAATTCTGGGAAGAAGCGCTGGTCCTTTCAAACTGGAGGATTTGTTGACTCTTCTCCAGCGATTGGACCGGATGGGACCGTCTATTTTGGCTCAACCGATGGTAAGGTGTATGCGGTATATGGAGACAGTCCACTTGGATTCTCTCGCTGGCCAAAGTTTAGAGGGAGCTTAGCGGCCAATGGGAAAGTAGATCCGTACCGCAGGTGGCTTGAAGCAGAAAATCTTTCGGAGGTTAATCCTTCCAGCGATCCAGACAATGACGGTCTCGAAAACGTCTTAGAATGGGCTTTCGGTACGGATCCTAATCAGCGCAATTTAAATGATGCCAGGTATCCTAATGTGTCATTTTCAGGAGAAAGATTGACTGTGCAAGCGGAATGGCTGGTAGACGCTTTGGGAGTAAACTACCAATACTCAGAAACATTAAATGCATGGGAAGCTTTGGATTTTGAGTCTCCCAAGAACTATCCCTGGCTGGAGAGTGTTGTCTCAGAAGTAATCGAAGGGAAATTGCACGTTCGACTCGAATTGAAGCTGGCTGAATCTTCTCCAAAGTTTTTCAGGCTGAGCGCTATCCAAAATTAATCTGCACCTTTCATCTGTGTGAGAAAAAACGACGTATCTGAAGAATTAACCCAAACGTTTCAAAAAGCTTCGCTACCCACGAATCTCACGGATTTTCACGAATGAATTTAATCCTAAGCTCAGTACGATTCGTGGAATTGGTGTGATTCGTGGGTGAAAAGCAACTGCCTCCTTCAGACTGCAGCGTTTCAGCTCTCCCCAGTCCCGCCCTACGAGCAGTAGAGCCCGTGCAGGAGGTGCAGGATTTCGAGGATGTCCTGGCGCTCGACTCGGTAAATGACGCTCAGACCCTCTTTGCGGGAGCTCACGAATCCCTCGGCTTTGAGCTTCGCCAAGTGCTGGGAGAGCGCAGATTGGCTGAGATCGACGTAGTTCATCAACTCGCTGACCGGCATTTCCCGGTTCTCGCTTAAAAGACAAAGGATCTGGAGGCGCTGCTCGTTCGCAAGCCCCCTCAAGGTACGCGCGACCCGGCTCGCCCTTTCCGGAGAAGGGAGAAACAAGGTCGTGATCGGCGGAGGATTGCCAGGCGTCATATATTAGTAATATCTAATTTAGTGTTGACGGGTTTAGAAATTTCTAATTTAGTAGAAGCTTAACCATTAGAGTTATCAACTAAAAAATGCCATGAACATAGATAAAGCAGTTATGATTTTCGCCGGTTCCGTGGTTTTGGGAAGCGTCGCTTTAAGCCACTGGGTTCATCCTAATTGGATTTGGCTGACCGTTTTCGCCGGGGCCAACATGATCCAATCCGCCTTCACCGGCTTCTGTCCGGTCGTCTTCCTTTTCCGCAAACTGGGCATGGGCGACGGATGCTCCTTTCAGCGAAACGGGGAAATCTCGACGTGAAGCGGTTTTCGGAACTTGGCTCGCGTCATCCTAAGTGGGTGATCGGATTGAGCGTCGGCTTGGTGGGTCTGGCGTTCGCGTTGGCTGCTTTGCCAAGCGTTTGGCCCCAGCGTTTCTCGATGCTCCACGGGATTCAGGTGGACGCCGATCCCCAGAACATGCTGGCGGTCGACAAACCCGATCGCGTTTTCCACGGCGAATCCAGGACTGAGTTCGAACTCTACGACCAGATCGCGCTCGGCGTCATCCACGACTCGCATCCGCAAGGCGTCTTCAACGCGAACACGCTGGCCAACGTCTTGGAACTAACCCGCTACGCTCAGGAAATCGAAGGCGTAGTCGCCGGCAAGGTTATCGCGCCATCTACCATCGACGACATTCAGCAAGCCGGACTCGGCGCGGTATCCTTCGATTGGCTAATGCCTCGGGCTCCGATCAATGATGAAAAAGCGCTTTCCATACGCGATCAGTTGCTCGACCTGCCATTGATGCGCGGCTCCGTTGTCGACGAAGCGGGAATGTCCCTGCTGCTCTACATTCCACTCGTATCCAAAGATCAGAGTCATCGCGTCTCGAGCCTGCTTCTGGAGAAAGCCGCATCGCTTCCCGCCACGGGCGAAGAATACCACATCACCGGCCTCCCAGTGGCCAACGATACCTTCGGCGTCCAGATGTTCGTTCAAATGGCAATCTCTGCGCCGATGGCGATGATTCTCATTTTCGTTTTGATGTGGCTATTCTTCAAACGAATCTCGCTGATTCTCTCGCCGATGATCGTCGCCATTTTTTCGGTTATCCTAACCATGGCCGCGCTGATCGTCACCGGAAACACGGTACACATAATGAGTTCGATGATACCGATTTTCATCATGCCGATCGCCGTGCTCGACGCCGTCCACATACTTTCCGAATTCTACGACCTTTATCCGAAATACAATGACCGACGTGCCACGCTAAAGGCAGTCATGGAATCGCTTTGGCGCCCGATGCTGTTCACTTCCCTCACCACGACAATTGGCTTTGGCTCGCTGGCCTTAGCGCCGATCCCGCCCATCCAAGTATTTGGCGTATTTGTGGCGCTGGGCGTTCTCTTGGCGTGGCTTTTCACCATGATTCTTATCCCCGCCTACATTTGCCTGCTACCGCAAACCGTGCTCGAGGGATATGGATACCAAAGCGGCGCTGACAATTCGGGGCAATCACACGCTGACAAAGGCTCAAACGCATTCGGGCTTTTCACGCAACGATATCGGCGTCAAATCATTGGGGGAGCTCTCTTGCTCGCTGCCATCTCTGCGGTTGGCATCAGTAAGATCGTCATCAACGACAATCCGGTGAAATGGTTCGAGCCGGATCATCGTATTCGAATTGCGGATTCGATTTTGAACGAACGGTTCTCCGGCACCTACCCTGCCTATCTCGTTTTCGATGCGAAGGAGGACGACGCTTTCAAGGATCCGGAGAATCTTCTGCTTCTGGAGAGGCTGCAGACGCATCTCGAATCTCACCCCAACGTCGGCAAGACGGCCTCAATCAACCAGCTCGTTAAGACCGTCTATCGCGAGCTGCTAGGCGGAAACGAGGACAACTACCGCATACCCGGCTCGTCGCGGGCGGTCGCGCAAACAATTCTCACTTTCGAAAGCAGTCATCGTCCCGACGACCTTTGGAGCTTCGTCACTCCGGATTTCAGGAAGGCGAATATTTTCCTGCAATTGAAAAGCGGAGACAATCTTGAGATGATCTCAGTCGTCGAAGCCGCTAATCAATTCATCGAGGACAATCGAATGAACGACGACTTCGACGCCAACTGGTTTGGGCTCACCTACATAAACGTCGTTTGGCAAGAGCAGATGGTGAGCGGCATGCTTGGAGCCTTGCTGTCGAGTTTCTTCATTGTATTCATTCTTATGGCACTGCTTTTCCGATCCGTCTATTGGGGGCTGCTTTCGATGATCCCCTTGAGCATGACCATCGGTCTTATTTACGGAATCATCGGGCTTGTCGGAAAGGACTAC
>JAJFLS010000349.1 GCA_021772595.1 Opitutales bacterium | reverse complement strand
CGGTGAAGCGTACTTCCTGACCTTCCTGAATCTGACCAATGTCGCTCTCGTCCACATTCGCCAAGATTTCCATCAAGGAAAGATCCTCCGCGATGATAAACAATCGCGGCGTGTTGAAACTGGTTGCGACGGTTTGCCCTTTCTCGACATTCCGATCGATCACAACTCCGCTGATAGGAGCGCGAATTTCGGCAAAACTACGACTTCGTTTGATTCTCTCCAGAGACGCTTCCGAGCTCATTACATTCGCTTCAGCCGTTTCGAGAGATATTTCATAGCCGAGGAAATCCTTTCCCGAAAGAAACCCTTTCTCGTTCACTGGCTTGAAGCGTTCGTAGTCGATTTTCGCCTTTTTGAGATTAGCCTTCTGGCGCAATAGATCCGCTTCCGAGCTCCTCACTTGAGCATTCAATACCGAAGGGTCGATCAAGGCGATTAGTTGCCCTGCCTCAACCGAGTCATTGAAATCCGCGTACACATCTTCAATCACCCCAGAAACCTGGGAACCGATTTCTACCAATTCGCGAGCAGTTAGCGTTCCCGTAGACGACACCATATTCTGAATCGTCTTTCTCTCGATCTTGGCGAAATTGTAAACCGGAGTATTTGAATCGCTCTTTTCCTCCGGCCCGAAATAGCGATAGCCGCCGTATCCAGCAGCCCCTAGTACCAATAAAATTAAAACAAATTTAGTCTTCATAATAAATCACTCCAGTTCGGGAATATTCGTATTAAGCTGGTCAAGTAGAAAGATCTCGATGGTCCCATCTTGGAACGCGATATCCAGGCGGTTGACGAAGAGGTCGAAGCGCGATTCCTCGACAGAAACGGCGGCATCGAGCCGAACGTCCCGCAGGCTGTTCACATCGAGCAGCGTCGCCGCTCCCACCTGATAGCGAGCTTCTTCCGCCTCCAAGGCGATCTCGGCGGAACTGAGCTGTTCCTGCGAGGCTTTCAGTTGAAGTTTCGTTGAATTAAAATTCAGGAGGGCGAGTCGAAAGTCAGTCTCGGCCGCCTGCTCGAGATCGGCCATATCCAGTTCTTCCTGATCCTGCTGGAGCTTCGCTCTCACGATGCTCGTCTCGGTTCGTCTCCGATCGAAAATCGGGAGCGAAAACGACAGCCCGCCAGAAACGTCCGGCTGGTTCTCGAAGAATTGTTCGCCGAAATTTCCGAACTGATTGTTGCTCGAATAGCTCGAACGCAGACTGGCAGATGCGGAAACAGTCAACTTGCGACCCGAGTTAGCCACACGGACGCCCTGCTTCGCCGCATCCATACGGAATTGCTGAGCCAAGAGATCCGGGCGATCCCGAATGCGGGCCAGAGATTTATCAACCTCCGGATCGTTAATATTTTCAGGCTCAAGCCAATCGCTCTGTTCAAGATTGAGCGTGATCTTAGTCACGGGCGGAACAAGCAGCAGGTCCTTCAAAAGGAAAAGGCTATTCTCGTAAGCCCGATTGGCCTCCGCAAGACGCCGCTCGCTGTCCGCAACCAAGGCTCGCTGCCTTTGGACATCGGCGAAAATTCGGATCTGGTTTTCGTAATCCACCTGAATCCGCTCCAGGTTCTCGACCCGCGTCGCCAGCTCCTCTTTCTGAATCTCGATTTCCTTCAATCGCAAATCCGCTTCCAAGTACCGACCCACCGACTGAAAAAGAAGCTGCTGCTTGGAGCGGTCGTAATCCAGCCGACTCGCCTCCAGACTGGCCTTCGCCTGCTCCAGAGAAGCCCTCAGCTCATTCCCCTTATAGAGAGTCATCGAGGACGACAGGCTGCCATTCGCGGAATCAGACAAGTCTCCCGTGTCCCAAACCGGATCTCTTCCGTCGCCCGAATAACGCAAAGTTCCGCCAGCGGATCCCCTCAAATCAGGACTGAAGTTCGCCTTTTGCGAGACGACGTCGTTTTCTCTCTGCTGCACCTGAATACCGGATCGTTGCAACGACAGATTCCTGTTCAAAGCCAGTGAAATCACATCGGGTAAGGTCAGGTCGCGCGATGCAGGTTCAGCGCTTTTCGTATCCTGCGCGGCTGCGGAAATTCCGATCGCGAACGCGAAGATTAGAGGAAGGTATAGTCGTTGCATAGTTGAAATCCGTGATGACGGGGGGACATACGTAGTGACAACGCGGCGAATCGAACCGAAGTTTCACAAAAAGATTCGCCCAAGAAACTCTCCGCATCCGAGGTCTATTTTTCAGAATTCAGTTAGCTCTTATTCTTGGTAGGCCAGGAGCGTAACGCCCGACCTGCGAGCTCATTCAACAAAGCAGATCCAAACCTACGCCCTCACTCCTCGACCGTTTAAATTACAACGTTGTAATTTAAACGGTCTTAAGGTTTTCGGCGGATCTTCCCCGAGGGGTTGCCCCAGTAGCCAGAAAAAGACGCGCCCAGCTAGAGCAGTGCTCAATCAGAGCTATTGACACTTTTGGGAGGACAGATTACGACTTTCTAGCTATCCAACTCGACAGTCTTAGGCCCCACCGAAAACTCGTCGTTTCCCTAACTTGTTAAACCCGAACCCCTTTATGACTGAATCCAAAATAACGAAATTCGCGCTATCGATCCTCGCGATCGCGTTCGTATCTGGCGATCAACTACTCGCCCAATCGAACAGCTCGCTCACCAAGCAGGACGTTCTAGACATGGTCGAGGAACTGTCCAATTGGGGACGCTGGGGCAAGCGCGACCAGATCGGAGCCATCAATCTCATCACTCCGAAAAAGCGGCGCCAATCTGCCCGCCTCGTTCGCGAAGGAATTTCCGTCTCATTAGCCCGCGATCTGGAGACCGAAAAGGCGGCGGACAACCCGAATCCGTTTCAGCACACGATGCTCTCCCATGGGCAAAACATGCATACCCAGTGGTGCTCGGACAATTACTCCATCTCCTATCACGGCTTCGCCCACTCGCACATCGATTCGCTCTGCCACTACGTCCACGAACAGACTTTATACAATGGCTTCTCAAGCCGCGACGTGACTCCGGACGGCGCCATGAAACTCGACATTCACAACTTGAAAAGCGGCATTTTCACCCGTGGAATTCTCGTAGACATTCCGAAGCTGAGAGGCGTCGAATACCTTGAACCCGGCACTGCGATCTACCCCAAAGATCTGGCTGCGTGGGAGAAGCGGAGCGGTCTCAAAATCGGCAGCGGTGATGTCGTCCTCATCTACACTGGCCGCTGGGCCCGTCGCGCCGCCGTCGGCCCCTGGAGCGGGTCAGAGGGCCAAGCAGGACTTCACGCATCCTCCGCGAGGTGGCTGCGCAAGCGCGATATCGCCGTGCTAGGCAGCGATGGCGGCAGCGAAGTTTCCCCTTCCGGAATCCCAGGCGTAACGAGCCCGATCCACCTGCTGATGCTCCACTCCATGGGCGTCCATATGCTCGACAACCTCGATCTCGAAGCGCTCAGCCAAAAGGCGTCCGAACTAGAGCGTTGGGACTTTCTCCTAACCCTGGCCCCACTCGCCGTAAACGGCGGAACCGGCTCGCCCCTCAATCCGATAGCGACGTTCTAGTAATTGGCCGCAAATCCACGCCGCATGCGCGACGTAGCTACGCAGAGAATTCGGCGTGGACTCATTCCCGAGACTCCTACCGAACCAGTTTCAAATACTCCTCGAACGCCGAAACATCATCCGCCGTATCGATACCGATCGACGGCTCATGGGTCACTCCCACTTTGATCGCGTATCCGTTCTCCAACACACGAAGCTGCTCGAGCTTTTCTATCGCCTCGAGCTTCCCTTGGGGCAACGCGCAATAGGTTCTCAGAAAATCCGCCTGATACGCGTACAATCCGAGATGCCGATAAGTCGGCGAAGCCGCGACCCATTCGTCACCGAACCCGTCGAAGTCATCGCGATTATACGGAATAGGCGCTCTCGAAAAGTACAGCGCGTCGCCCTGCTCCGAAAGCGCGACTTTCACTTGGTTCGGATCGAGAAAGTCTGACCGTTTCGCAAAAGGCGTCGCCAGCGTCGCCATCGCGGCGCCCTGCTCCAGCATCTCCTTCAGCGCTCCGATCTGACCTCGCGTCACCAGCGGCTCGTCTCCTTGGACGTTGATAATCGCGTCCGCCCCGATCTTCTCGTTCGCCTCCGCAAGCCTATCGGTTCCGCACGGATGATCGGGTCGCGTCATGATCGCGTTGTGGCCCGCGTCTCGCAAAACGCGTTCGACCCGCGGATCGTCGACCGCGAAAAACCGCTCGATGTCCGCAGACTCCGCGGCCAATCGCTCGGCAACCCAGAGGATGAGCGGTTTCCCTTGGATAGGGTGAAGCAGTTTTTCAGGGAAGCGAGTGGAGGCCAGGCGGGCCGGCGCGATTATGGCGAGCATAGAGAAAGCATAAAAAAGAGCTTCCGTTCATTTGTGAATTCGCAAATTCTAGAATTATCGCTTGTTTTAGGGGCGATAACACTATTTGTAGCCGAACATGGACTCTACAAACCTCCATCCAGAAGGACAATCCGTCGATCGGATCCTATTGGTGCAAAACCAAATGGGAATCCATGCGCGTCCTGCTGCGATGATCGTTCGAACCGCGAATAAGTTCGAGAGCGAGGTATATTTCGAAAAAGACGACGAGCAGGTCAACGGCAAGTCGATCATGGGCCTCATGATGCTCGCCGCCGGAAAAGACTCTAACATCAAGGCCATCGCCTCCGGTAACGACGCAGTCCAGGCCCTCGACGCAATCGAAAAACTCTTCGCCACCAAGTTCGACGAGAAGTAGATCACTCGATTTGTAGGAGCCTGTCATTGACCCCGACCTGTCGGCGGCTTGCAGGCGATTTCAGCTACCCCAACCCGTAAAACGCTTTCGCGTTTTCAGTCGTCCGCTTTGCGAATACCGCATTATCCACCCCGAAAATCCCCGCGCAATAATCCGCCGTATGTCGCAGATAGGCCGGTTCGTTCGGCTTGCCGCGATGCGGCATGGGAGCCAGGTACGGCGCGTCTGTTTCGATCAACAACCGCTCCAGGCCTTGGAGCTTCGCCGCCTCTCGAATCGCCTCCGCGTTTTTGAAAGTGATGATTCCCGTGAAGCTTCCAAAACCGCCGCGATCCATCAGCTGCTTCATCTCGCCGGGCCCTTCGGAAAAACAGTGAAAAACCACTCGGCTCCAATCTACGCCGGAAGCATCTATCATTTCGACGCATTCCTCAAACGCCCCGCGCGAGTGGATTACGACCGGCGCGTCCAGCCGCTTCGCGATTTCCAGCTGTTTCGCAAAGGCTGCCCGCTGGCGCTCCAAAACCGCCGCCGCTTCAGCCGCGTCTTTTGGCAAATGAAAGCGATCCAAGCCAATCTCGCCCAGCGCGACCGGTCGCTTCGCCCGATCCCAGTATGCCTCGATCTTGTCCGCCGCGGCTTCCCAATTTTCCTCCACCGAGCACGGATGGATACCCACGGTGTAGTCGATTCGTCTGGGATTCGTTTCGGCCATCTCCGCGTAGAGATCCCAGTCGTCAAGATCCGTACCCACCGTTACCATACGAAAAACGTCTGCATTCGCCGCCGCTTCAAGCGCGTTATGCAGAAGACCTTTACGGTGAAAGCTGTCTAGATGCGTGTGCGTATCGATGATTGGGTTCACGAAATGCGATTACGCCAGATTCTAGGGGATTGAAAGCAAATCTTTTTATCACTCCCTCATTGCCAAACAGATTCCTTTTTGCCATCTCCAGATTCGCTACTTTTCCTCTACGATTATCTAATATGTCTACCGAAATCGAAAACGTCATCATAGTGGGAACCGGCTGTTCCGGACTCACTGCAGCGATATACACAGCGAGAGCGAATCTGAACCCGATCGTGCTCGAAGGCAATCTGCCCGGAGGACAGCTGACCCAAACCAGCGAGGTGGAGAATTATCCCGGATTTCCGGAAGGGATCGACGGCTTCATGCTGATGGATAATCTCAGGAAGCAAGCGGCTCGTTTCGGCACTCGTTTCGAGCAAAGCTATGTCGAATCGGTCGATTTCTCGCAA
Source organism: Opitutales bacterium (assembly GCA_021772595.1). Lineage (GTDB taxonomy): Bacteria > Verrucomicrobiota > Verrucomicrobiia > Opitutales > Opitutaceae > Pelagisphaera. The sequence continues at coordinate 2,728 of JAJFLS010000349.1, read as the reverse complement.
AAGCCGTACACGCTTAAAACCGCAAACACCGAGTACAAAGCTCATTCGATCATCATCTCGACCGGAGCCTCCCCTCGCCTGCTCGACGTTCCAGGAGAAAAGGAAATGTTCGGCGGTAAAGGCGTAACGACCTGCGCTACTTGCGACGGAGCCTTCTATCGCGATATGGATGTCGTGGTAATCGGAGGCGGCGATACCGCCTGCGAAGAGGCGCTCTTTCTCACTCGTTTCTGCAGAAAGATCACTCTGATTCATCGCCGAGACGAGCTGCGCGCTTCCAAGATCATGGCCGATCGCACGGTTTCCCATGAGAAGATCGAGATGGCCTGGGATACGGTTGTCGAAGAGGTTTTGGCCGACGAAACCGGGAATGCGAATGGCGTTCGCATCAAAAACCGAAAAACCGGCGAAGTCAGCGAAATCGATTGCAAAGGCGTTTTCATCGCCATCGGTCACATCCCCAACACCAGCCCGTTCTCGGATTCGATAAAGATCGACGAAGAAGGCTATTTCCTTCCCGAAAACGGAAGCCAGGTCAAAACGAGCATCCCGGGCGTTTACGTGTCCGGAGATTGCGCGGATCATGTTTATCGCCAAGCGATTACAGCCGCCGGAATGGGCTGCCAAGCCGCCATCGAAGCCGAACGCTATCTCGCGGAAAGCGAGTAGCCTGTTGAAGTCGCGAGGGCTATGAGAACGGATCTCCAACCGTTTAAATTACAACGTTGTAATTTAAACGGTCGAGGAGTCTGTAGACGAGATTGCTACTATCGTGGATCCAAAGCGTAGGAGCGGCTTAACGCCGCGATCATTCCTCGATTATCGCGTGATAAACCCGCTCCTACATTCGATTACCGGATGTTCCGCTTATCTGTAATGATTCCAATTTTCTCTTGATATTTAGAATTATTCCAGTTTGTTATTGATATTGAGATTGATTCTTAGTTTCACCATTCGCAGCTGCCCGTAAAAATGAACAACCAAGCCACAACCGACACGCTCAACCGAAAGCTCGCTCAGACCGGGCTGCGCTCCACCCGGCAACGCGAAGTCGTCTACAACGCGATTCTCTCGAAACGCGACCACCCCACCGCCGACGAGATTTTTGCCCGAGTGAAGCAAGATATGCCAACCATCTCGCTTGCAACCGTTTACAACTGCCTCGATACCCTCGTCCACTGCGATCTCGTCAAACAAGTTCACCTCGAACGCAAATCCACCCGCTACTGCCCCAACCTTTCGGAACACGCCCATTTCCACGATAACGATTCCGGCGAAGTCTACGATATCCCGCTCGATTCCGAAATAATGGACCATCTCAAAAAGCGGCTCCCCGAGAATTTCAATCCCAGCTCGATCAACATAACCATTCGGGGAAACACCACCGACGAGCTAAAGGAAGCCGAATCCTCCAACTAATTTACCTATTCATCACGCAAAAATGAGCGACAAAATCGAAATCAAGAATCTCAACGTCAGCATCGGCGACAAGCCGATCCTCAACGACTTCAGCCTAACGGTGCCGAAGGGCGAGGTACACGCCATCATGGGCCCGAACGGCACAGGCAAAAGCACCCTGGCCAAAGCCCTCGCCGGACATCCGGACTATCACGTGACCAGCGGCGAAGCGCTGATCGACGGCGAGTCCATTCTCGATAAAGAAGTCGACGAACGTGCCCGCGACGGTCTTTTCCTCGCCTTCCAGTATCCGATGGAAATTCCTGGCGTATCGATCGCCAACTTCATCCGCGCCGCGAGAAACGCTCGCCTGCCCGAAGGCGAAGAGTTGAATGCCCCCGCCTACTATAAAGAGCTCTACGAGAAGATGGACGCGCTCAAGATCGACCGTAAGTTCACCTCCCGTTCGATCAACGACGGCTTTTCCGGCGGCGAGAAAAAGCGTTGCGAAATTCTCCAAATGGCGATGCTCACTCCGAAATACGCCATCTTGGATGAGACCGATTCCGGCCTCGACATCGACGCCCTGAAAGTCGTCGCCGAAGGCGTCAACGCCCTGCGCGGCCCCGATCTCGGAGCCATCATCATCACGCACTACCAGCGCCTGCTCGACTACATCGTTCCCGATGCGGTTCACGTCATGTACGACGGGCGAATCGTCAAAAGCGGCGGAAAAGAACTCGCCCTCGAACTCGAAAGCAAAGGCTACGACTGGGTCAAAGACCTCGCGGGCAACGCTGCTTAGTTCATCGAACTGCTAACTCCAAAAATCAATGACACCGAACAAACAGATCGAGATCGACCGCGAGAAAGGGGATTTCAAATACAGTGAATCCCACAAGTACGACGCTGGCGTCGGCTTGAGCGAGAAGACGATCGACTACATTTGCGACGTCAAAGGCGAGGAAGATTGGATACGCGACTTCCGCAAACGCTCCCTCAAAGTTTTCCGAGACAAGCCGCTCCCGACGAATTGGGCCACCAAGGATCTGGAGAATATCGACTTCGATAAAATCCGCTACTACCTCGCCGGAGATCAGCGCGCAAAGAGAAGCTGGGACGATGTTCCTGACGACGTGAAAGCGACGTTCGAGCGGCTCGGCATTCCGGAGAACGAACGCAAATTTCTCGCCGGTGTCGAAGCGCAATTCGACTCCGAAGCCGCGTATTCGAATATCAAAGACGCAGTTGCGAAAGACGGCGTGATCTTCATGGGCAGCACCGAAGCCCTCATGAAACATCCCGAGATTTTCAAAAAGTGGTTCGGAAA
>JAJFLS010000348.1 GCA_021772595.1 Opitutales bacterium | reverse complement strand
TCGCCTCAGGGCAACCAAATGGCGGATCCACAAAAAGGAGCGATTCATAGGAGACTTAGATTCGCGAAATCAACGGCGGTTCGAAAAATAAAAACGGAAGCTCTCCCGCACAGCTTAGATGTGGCGCGAATCCGCCTCGTTCTTCTCCGTGTAGCCCGAATCCTGGCGCTCGTGGTTCACCTTGTTCTTCGCGATGTAGGCGTCGAACACATCGTCAGCGGTCATGCCAAGCGTTTGAGCTAGGGACACCAGAAAATGGAATAGATCCACCACCTCAACTTTCGCGTTCTGCTTGTCGAACTCCTGGTATTTCGCCCACCATTTCCAAGGAACCGAATCCGTCAGCTCCGCCAGCTCCTGCTGCATCGCGCGGGTATAATTCAATATCCACTTCGTCTGCTCCTCCTCGTCGATACCCTTCAAATCAACCCCGATCCGAGCATTCAATTCCTCTTGCATTTCGAAAATTCGCGTGAGCTTGTCCATGACCCCACCGCTAGCCCCCATTACCGCGCCAGGCAAGCCATTTACCCGCCCGCAGCGTTTCTTTTCTGGCGGGCGAGACGCCCCATTCCCGCACCATCCTCAACCTTTAGAAACTTGAACCATGGATTAGGTTTGTGTTTTCCCCCAGATTCGTAAAGTAGCCCCCTTCACGGCGAAATGCATATCCCCCCACAACGCGGGGAATCGCCGTCGATTAGGAATACCTATCGCGCGATCGAGCGAAGACATGCTGATCCGCGCCAATAATAAAAACCAATGTCTGACACAGAAGAAACAAACGAAAGGAATCTGGAAAGCGAAGCCCAAGATGCATCGCCCCAAGAGGACACCCCGACTGCTCCCGAGAAATCCGAGCAAAAAGAGCCCTCCACTCCAGAGCCTAAAAAGGAAACGGCCACTATGTATGGCACACGTAAACGTCGGCCCGGCGCATCGAACGCGTCAGCCGCCCCAACCCTCGAACAAATAAGAGGCCCCATCGACGTCGATGATGAGGAAATCGAAATGGACGACCTAGTCGTCAAATCGACCGCTCCCTCGCACCTCGTCGGAAACGACCGATCAAACGAACGGCCAACCGAAAACCGCGGACGCGGACGCGAACGCCGCGACAGAAACGAACCCAGAAGACCGCGACGCCGCGAAGAGCGAAATGAACGCTCCAAAAGCGACGCGTATCCCTCGGAGGAAGTCTCCGAACCCGCAGAAGACGAAGAACCTGTAGAAGCCTACCCCTCGGACGAACAACCCGAGATGGCTGACGAGGACCGCCCCGAGCGGTTCGCAGAAGTGGACGAAACTCCTCGCGTCGCTCGTCGACAAGTCGAGGAATTCAGCCCCTCCAAAGACGGGAAACGAGCTGCTCCCAAACCGCGCGTTCCCCGTGAAAAAATCGAACCTCTCCCGCCGATGAAGTCCAGCAACAAGGGCTTTTTCGGATGGCTCAAGTCGCTATTCGTCAGCGAGGAAGAACCCAAGAAGCCAGAAGGACGACGTTCCGGCAACCGTAGGCCCAACCAGCGTCGCAGACGCCAGGGCGGCCAGAATCGCGGTAGGGACGACAACCGTGGCGGCGATCGCTCCAACCCTCGAGGCGGAAGACGGCCTCGTCGCGGCGGACGCCCACGCGGCGAAAACCGGGACGGCGACAGCCGACCTCGCGGCGGACGCGAAGGCAATCGCGAAGGCAGACGTGATGGTGGCGGCGAAGGCGGTGGCCAAGGCAGACGCAGACGCAGACGCCGCCCTCAAGGCGATCGCGACCAGACGCCTACCGAGTAGCCGGTCTACCAACGCAAACTCTCAGCCCCGCCTTCGCGAAAGCGATGCGGGGCTTTTTCACGCCCGAAACCACGCCGGAGTCCCGTCGTAGCTACGACGAGACTTCGGCGTGGATAATGCAATGGAACCAACTATTTAGACTTAAGTTGACGCCTATGCGTACCCAGCAGGACGGTTCGCATAGTTGAAAGCGACGGTTCGCCGATTGTAGGAGCCTGCTTGCAGGCGATTCTCGCGTTTTGAGATTCATGACCAATGGCACTTATGATCTTAAACTCACGCGAAGCCGCCAAGACGCGAAGATTTTAAAGCCATATCAGGACCCTAACATTTTCATCCTTTCTTCCTTCGCGTCTTCGCAGCTTCGCGTGAACCCTCTTTCTAAAAGCAAAGGAAGCGCGGCACGATTACTACGATTAACTGACAGCATAAGCGCCACCTCTTCCTCTTGCTCTTGCGCTCGCCCTCAATCTTACTCGTACTCCCCTGCCAGAAAATCAGCAGCGCCGAAAACCTTCATCTATGAGAGAGCCCACCAAAACCGGAGTCGATTTCTACACCCAAGCATTGGACACGCCCTTGAGCAGCCAGACCGAATCGATTCTTCGGCCCCATTCCTTCGAGGATTTCGTCGGGCAGGCCAAGACCCTGGAACGCCTTCGAATCATGGCCGGCGCCGCCCGCAAACGCCAAGAGCCCCTCAACCACGTGCTGCTAAGTGGCCCTCCCGGACTCGGGAAAACCAGCCTCTCGTTCATCCTGGGAAAAGAAATGGGGACCAACGTCCGCGTCACCTCCGGCCCCGTCATCGAGAAGGCGAGCGACTTGGCGGGCATGCTCACCAATTTGGAAGAAGCCGACATCCTTTTCATCGACGAAATTCACCGGCTGCCCAAAACCGTCGAGGAGTACTTGTATTCAGCCATGGAAGACTACCGGATCGACATCATGATCGACCAAGGGCCCAACGCGCGCTCGGTCCGGTTGAACATTCCCCGCTTCACGCTCGTCGGAGCGACCACGCGAGCCGGCATGCTCACCGCCCCGCTCCGCAGCCGCTTCACCCTGCAAACGCGCCTCGACTACTACACCCCCGACCAACTGCTCAGCATCGTCCAACGCAGCTGCAAGCTGCTGAATGTCCCCACCGATGAACCAGGCGCCATGGAAATCGCCAACCGATCCCGAGGCACGCCCCGCATCGCCAACAACCTCGTTTACTTCGTTCGCGACTACGCCGAGGAAAGAAGCGACGGCACCATCACCCGCGACACTGCTCACAAGGCGCTCGAACTCCTTGAGATCGACGAGCAAGGTCTCGACGAAATGGACAAGCGCATCCTCTCCATCATCGCGAACACCTATAAAGGCGGCCCTGTCGGGCTGAGCACAATCGCAGTCGCCGTGGGAGAAGAACCCGACACGCTCGAAGAAGTCCACGAACCCTTCCTCATACAAAACGGATTTCTCCAGCGCACCCCCCAAGGCCGAATCATTTCCGGCAAAGGCTATGAAGCGATCGGCCTCTCCGGCACCACCGGAGCCCAGCAAAACGAGCTCCTTTAAGAGACTGTTTAGGTTATCTGATCAGCAGGTCTCATCGTCATTATCTTAATCATCAACTTCGTCCTCTTCCAACGCTTCAGATCAAGACGGCGACAACGACAAAATTGATGACGAAGCGACACCTTTAATCGCTCCCCACCCGCGAACGCATCCACGTTTTACGCCTTGCCATGCAGGGAACAACGCTTAGACCATATAGGCTCAATTTTCCGGAAGCTCGCGTTCAGTAGCCTGCTTCCGGGCAAAGATGGTATGGGGGACGCCGATTATCAGATTTGCTGCACTAGAACTGGCGTCTTATAAAAATGGATATATACGTAGGCAATCTGTCATTCGACTCATCAGAAGACGACGTTCGTGAAGCATTCGCGAAATTCGGCACAGTCGAATCTGTCAAAATAATCATGGATCGTGAAACGGGAAGGCCACGCGGCTTCGCATTCGTATCCATGTCCGGTTCGGACGAGGCCAAGCAGGCCATTGAATCATTGAACGAAAGCGAGTTCCTTGGCCGCGAAATGAAAGTGCGTGAAGCAACTCCTCGCCCAGAACGCCCAAGCGGCGGCGGTGGAGGCTATCGCGGTGGCGGTGGCGGCCACGGCGGTGGTGGCGGCGGCTACAGCGGTGGCGGCGGAGGTGGCGGCAGCTACAGCGGCGGCGGTGGCGGCTACGGTGGTGGCGGCGGAGGCTATCGCGGCGGCGGCGGAAAAGGATCCCGACGCGGCGGACGCAAGCAACAAGACGGCTTCTAAGCCCACTAAACAATTTAAAACCCAAACCCCCGTTTCCTCAAAAAGGAAGCGGGGGGTTTTGCATCCGAAGGGGAGCAATCGTTTGGTCAATGGTAGGGCTGCTTATTCTTAAGCAGCCGCAACCGACCCAAGCTTGAACGGCTGACTAAGGATGGTCAGCCCTACCATTATCCATCCGTGGAATCCGTGCGATCCGTGGGTAAAAATAAACCTTCGTGTTTCTTCGTGAACTTCGTGGGCAATCAATTTCACAAACCAATCTACGCGCTACTCGCTGCCAACGAGGCTTTGATCCGTCGCATCGCTTCCACAACATTCTCGCGGCTGTTGAACGCGCTGATGCGAATGTGCCCTTCGCCACAGGTGCCAAATCCCGCGCCGGGAGTGCAAACCACTCCCGCCTCGTTCAATAGCGTGTCGAAGAATTCCCACGACGGCCGACCCGCGTTGATCCAAATGTACGGCGAATTATCGCCACCAACGCAACTGAACCCGAGATCCTCCATCGCGGAGCGAACGATTTTCGCGTTCGCCAAATAGAAGTCCGTAAGCGCTTTGACCTCCGCCATGCCCGCGTCGCTATAGACAGCTTCCGCCGCCTTTTGAACCGG
>JAJFLS010000347.1 GCA_021772595.1 Opitutales bacterium | reverse complement strand
GTATTCAAGCGGATCTTACACCCGCAACAAATTCGCGACATTCCCGACCAACGCAGGAAACGCGGCAGCCGGAAGCATAGGGCTAAGCGCGAACAACGGCGGAACTTGGGGATTGCGTCACAAGCCGACAACGCCGCCGACGAAAGACAGCGACCACACGCTTCTAGCGACGTTCAAATTCACTTGGGGCCGGACGCTCGTAAACTGATGACCACAATCGAGGAGCTTAGATTTCAGGCCGCCAGGCGTGCCGACATCGGCGGATTCTCTGGATCGCTAGCCGATCTATCGCCCAACGAGCGCGAACAGGTTATCGACGCTATGGCGACAATCGTTTCTGAGTCCCCTTCCCTCTTCCCGTCCAACCTTCGCGAGTTTTCCGAGAAGCGTCTCGCCTCCCCTTTCTTCGGGAAGCCAATCGAGGAGTTCGGGATAGGAGACGCCGCCAGCGCGTTCACACAGGAGTTTTCGAACCAGGCTAAGGAAATCGTATCCTTGCAGCTTGGAACCGTCAAAGCGGCGATTCTGCTCGGAGGCGTAGCCCTCGGGTTTCTCGCCTTCAACAAGTTCGTCAAATGAGAAAGAAAGCGAAAAAGAGATCCACCAAAGGCCGTTCCGCACTCTCGCGGCATATGGCCCGAATCGGCAGAAAAGGCGGTCTAGCGACCGCGCGAAAACGACGCTCACGCAAGCGCCGGAAATGAGCCACCATCACGACGTAGCCAAGCAGCTCGCGATTGGCATCGGCGGCACGATCGCAACTTTCGGCCTCGGGCATTGGGAATCGATCGCCGCAATCTTCGCGGGATTCGCCACCGGGCTCTACATGAGCGTAAAGGCAATTCAGGCGATGCGGAAAAAGTGAAACCGCCCTTCCCTACTTCGACTTGGCCGGGTTGCCGAGTTTCTCGGCCTTCCGCTCCTGCATCATTTGGTCAACAGGCGCGACGGGCTGCGAACCGTCCGCAATCCACTTTTCAAGTATTGCCAGGCCATATTTAGACATAGACCAACCGATGTCTCCGGATCTTTCGGAGATTACTTTTATCAGCCAGTCGGGGCAATTAACCGTGAGACCTTGTTTCTTTTTAAGTGGTTTTTCCAAAACTAATCAAAGTTAGGATTCTAAACGGAACAAGGAAAGGAAAACTAAAGTAAAAAGTCAATTGAAATAAGCATAATCATGTGATTTCATGTGTTTTTGCTTGTTCTAATTATATTTATGGTTTTTATTACTGATCTGATGCGCCAATTCCAACCGATCCAACCGCTAATCTTTGTCTGATTGTATTCATGTTCATGGCTAGGCCCCTCCAGCGAATTGTTGGAACTAGGCGCGGAGGGGCCGACGCCGTGAACGAAACCGAGAGGAAACATGAACCAAGCTGATTCCGAACCTGCCGAGCGAGCCGTATCGCTCTCCATTGTTATTTTGGGGCTGATTGTCGTCCTGTCCGCCACCGCGTTTCCCCTCCTTGAGGACTTCCGCGAAAGGCTGGACCGTATAGAGATCCGCCTCGACGCCACCGATCCCGCGTCCTCGCAAACCGAATTATGACTATGACTGAAAAAAGGAACCAATCGACAAACCCCGTCAAGCTGCCGAGCGTGGACGCTCGAAACAGCGACGGGAATCCTAACCGCTCCGCGATAATAGACTCTCTCTACAAGATAGAGACCGTCAAGATGACCGTCGTATGGGACGACGAGAACGAACCGATCACCGAGCTTGAGACCGATTCGTCGGCCCGCGTCCTCGAAACGATGGCCAAGGCCAACTTGAACCGGGCGACGATCACCGAGCTTGTGATCGCCGGAGTCGCATGCCCTCCCCGCTCGCTAGCCAAGCTCAATCATTTCGTGCACGTCCCCGGCCTCTCGAAAGGCTTTAGGGGCTGGAAGATCCGCAACAGCAAAGGCAATAGCGGCGTTGTCCTCTGGCGCTCCTCGGGAGCCTGGATCGAGCTTAAAGGGCTTATGGGGATTTCCAAATAGTCTTGCTATGAATCCTAACTCCAGTTACGAAGACAACACTGATTCGGGCACGCCGGAACCGCCCGGAAAAGCTAACTGTATCGAGCTTTCCACTACGGGTAAGACCCTATGCCCATTGTGCGAAATTGCGAGGGAAGCTAGTTTGGGGGGATTTCTACCAAAGAAGGATCTTTTTTAACCACAGATCTCACGGAGTTCACAGAATGGATCCTAGAAGTAGCTCAGTGCTTTAGCCTGAGCATTGTGGTTATTTTGGTTTTTCCTCAGACTAAGCACTGAGCTACGTGAGATGCTTTTACCTTCCGAAGATCCTCTCCGTCTCCCGGTCTTTAGCTGCCTGATCGCCCATAATTCGCTGCAGACTTGATTCCAAGTTTGTTGGCGGGTAGTCTCGTGAGTCGCCGCCGCTTCTTTGCGATCTTCTTGATGAGGAACTGAGTCTGGACCAGCTGTAGAATTCGCTCGTTTCGAATTCTGGTACGTTTGCGGCAATCAATGTCTCGTAGATCCTATTGGTGAGACCCAGATTCGCGCGAAAGTCGCTCCAATTGAATGCGACCAAAACGAAAGTCTCGTCCTCGTATCGTATCTGTACTTGATCAGCGGAAGAATTGACGCCCTCGATTTCTGAAATGGGGATCCTCAGGAAGTGTTTTGTGGGCACCATTCCCATCGCCCCATCCATTAGGCAGATTTCGGAATCTGTCATTACGACGATGCCGCGAATGCCTCCTGTTCTTCTCTCCGAATTAAGCTCATGAATGCTTTCAAAGAAACAGTAGTCAATAAGGGCAACTTCGCTCGGCCGGTACCCTATCGACTCGATCAAGTTGTTTCGCTGATCTTGAGTTTTCAAGGGCGCGGTAACGCAGCCTGCAACAAGCAAGCAGCCAATTAGCGCGAATCGCATTCCGGTATGCGCATGACTGGGTCTATCGATGCCAGGACGAATGGAGTTGTTCATTGGATTCTATCCTCGAGTTGGAATCAGGTGGGTAGCAAGGTGGTCAATAACTATGCTTATCATTCGGGATTGTTCAACAATTTCTAGATTTATGCCCGCAAAAACAACTATTCCCAATGCTCTGTCGCGACGGGTCGCGATTGTAGGAGCCTGTCGTTGACGCCACTGCGCTGAGCGGAATTCAGCGATATTGAGGTGATGGCGGCTCGGCCCATCGACAAAGCTCAGGTCAAGAGATCCGCCACTACCCTGCTCCCCTTTTTGGCTTTACGTAGCACAGGCATCCTTGCCTGTGTGAACAGGCTGGAAGCCTGTTCTGCATGGTTTCGGGGCTTTGCTGGAGTTTGTATGGGGATCTTCGTTGATTCTGTTATTAGGGTGTTAACTGGATTTTTGATAGACTTCACAGGTCAGAGCCTTAGCGTTGTTCTCTCGACAGCCCTAAAATGGGATCCCCCTCGATACTGCCCTGGGAAATGAACCACTTAATCGCGAACCTCACGTAAATGAATTCACGCAACATTCTTTTAGGCGCTTGCACTCTCGCCATACTAGCCTTCTCGGGATGCATTTCGGTACCGAGCGAAATTGTTCAGCTCCACCAAAAGGAAATGGACATCGCCAACGAGCTGCAGCGGACTCATCTCGCCCTTGTGGACAGCTACGTGGATGAGCGCCTACTCGTTTTCGAGGATTTCTACTTCAACGAATACGGGCCCAAGTACCTCGCGAACTGGAAGGCTGCGTTTAAAAGCGTTAAGGGTCGAGAGTACGACGAAACCACGGATTTTGGGACACTACACCCAGATCTGGTCGTCGAATACCAAGAAAAGACCAAGCCCATCGAGGATCTTCGCGCGCAGTTGAAGGATTCGGTCAAAGCGGCCTACGCCCAGTTCCAGCAGTCTCATGCGGGCACGCACGCGTGGCTCTTGTCGGCCAAGAAGCTGGACAAGCAAAGACGCGCTTCGACCAACCGGCTCCTGGCAGCCGTCAAGCCTGACCTTTCCCTGGAATCGATCGACCGGAAAATCGCCGAAATTCAAAATCAACTAAATCCCAACTAGGAGGAAATCCCATGCCCAGAAGAAGAAGCCCGATTGGAGCAATCGCCAGTGCCGAAACCACCGCTGAATTCGCTGAACAGCTATCCAGCTATTCGAATTTCACCGCAGCGGAAGTCAAAGCGCTATTTCCCAAGAAAGCAGACAAAGAAGAACTGCTCACGCTCCTGAAGATCGTCAAAAACGCCACCGACGAAAACGACCGCAAAGCTAAGCTTATCGCCAACATAGATAAAGTCGCCTCCGCAGTCGGCAAAATCACAATGAAGGCAGTGGCGGTGTAGGAAGATATGTTACTGGCAATTCAACTCCTTGGATCACCCGCAAGCTTACTGCGAAGAAAGAAATCCCAGGATCATAATGGATTACGTTTTTGGGAAGAAATCGGTCGAGTATCTCTGCAAGAAATATGCACTTAAGGAACAACGAGTGCGTCAAATCTTGAGGGACTATCGTATTCAAGAACCGGAGATGCGAGAAAGAAAAAGAACGCCGAAAAGACCGCTACAAAAGTGCGGACTTACAAAGTATAAAGTAAGAGCAGAGTTATTGAAAAATGGCGTAGACGTATTCTGAACACTAAAGCAAGGGACTATTTCATTCACTTTATGTAACTCCGATATTATCGCGGAAAGGACCACAAGACAATAGAGTCAATGTTATGCCAATTCAATCTGATCGAATATAGGTAAATGGATACAATTAAAATATCATGACGGAAAAAATCCTCGTACATACGTCGAGGCTATACGCGGCGGCTTGCCGGCGTTGTATACGCCGTTTTGTTAGGCCTTATTGATCTCTTTTCCATCTATGATTCTCAATTCGAAATTTATGTCTGAATCTTTAAGAGAGTGTCTAATAAATGCTACAAAAGCTCGGGACGGCGCCCGAGCGCTACCTTTTTGAAGAGAGATTCAGGGTAGTGAACGGGCGCCGCCCCGTTCTAGCGATTCGCCACTGACTTATTAGA
>JAJFLS010000346.1 GCA_021772595.1 Opitutales bacterium | reverse complement strand
TAAACCTTCAATAGAATGGGGATACTTTAACCATGCGCTGGTTTCATGCATATAGTAATCAGGAACCCGATCTGTTTGGTTGCGAGCGGGTTTGTAATAGGGGACGGCAACCCGGATATCATGAGGCGTATTTAGACGGGCGCAACGTCGCAGTTCATCAATAATGGCTTCAATGGAGCGGCCGCTGTCAAAAACATCATCCACAATCAACAAGCTGTCGTGTTGTTGAACATTTTTGACCAGATAACTTAATCCGTGGACTCTAACTTCGCGATGTTGCTCATCAATACCGGTGGAGTAGGCAGACGTTCTGATAGCAATGTTGTCCGTTTCAACACCGTGAAAGCTGAGATACTCCTGCACGGCGATGCCGATAGGCGCGCCCCCTCGCCAGACAGCGATCATAAACGTCGGTTTAAAGTCGCTTTCCAATACTTTTGCCGCAAGTTTCCAGGAATCTTCCAGCAAGCCGTCCGCTGTTAAGTAGAGTTTTTCGCCCATGTTTGCGCAACCAATGATAAAAGGAAAAAGGAATGGTACGATTCCGATTTATTGATTCACTATAAGCCCATGAAAAGGCATTTTTTAGACGAAGCAACGATTATTGAGGATTCGTTCCGCCTTGGGACGCAGGTTTTTGATAGCGGCTTCAAGCCTACGTTTATCGTTGGGTTGTGGCGCGGCGGTAGCGCCGTAGGAATCTACGTCCAGGAATGCCTGCAGGCGCTGGGAGTTGAGACTAACCATATTTCAGTAAGGACTTCATACCGGGGACTGCCAGCTTATCAAAATATGATTGAAGCTCCCAAGAAGATTCGGGTTCACGGCACTCGTTACCTGATCGAAAACTTAAATGCAGACGACAGTTTGCTGATTGTAGATGACGTTTGCAGTTCGGGCTACAGTATCCAGGCAGTACAGACCAAGTTGCTGCAAACGCTTAAACGAAATTACCCCCATCAAGTAAAAACAGCCGTTCTATGGCACCGTCCTAAGCTCAAGCGTACTGACGTGGAACCGGACTTTTGTTTGCATACCACCGACGAATGGCTGGTGTTTCCCTACGAACTCAAAGGCCTGACTCCGGAGGAAATTCAGCAAAACAAGCCTTTGGTCGCGCCGCTGTTGCGTAAGATTTGAATAAGACAGCCATTCAGGCATTTATTCCCTTCGAGTAAATATCTCGAAGCTTGTCGCAGATCCTGAACTTGCCGAAGGGCTTCCTTGCTGGCTTTGGTTGCGGCCGATCTCACGCCTTCGCTAGCTTCGGCACGCAAGCCGAGCGGCCATTGTCGCCAGTCCATCGGAACGACGCAGTCGTCCCGGTGCATAATATGGCCGCTCGGAGATCGGCCGCTACCTCAAAATGCCTCGGGGCTTTTTATTCGAAGCAGTCTGTTAAAAAATTCTGGAGCGCTGGTTCTTCCGAGGGGGAATCCGCCATTGGCCAAAAAAACCAACCCAATTTCGGCTTCCTTTGCGAAAGTGAAGTAGGAGGCATAGCCATTGATTCTTCCGTTGTGACCAATCATCGTTCGACCATTACGGTATCCGATATCTATGGACACACCCATTGCGTGTTGATCTTCCTTTAGAAAAACGGAGGTCAAATCCTGGATCACTTCGGGTTTAATCGGGAGTGCTTGTTGTTCTTTTCCGTTAAGGGCTTTCTGGAAGAGACTCATTAGTTTCGCCATATCCGGTCCGGTGGAGTACATTCCGCCGACCGGCGCGTAGCCTTGAAGGTCGGGGTCTATGGCTGGAGTAAAGTTTGGAAAGTATCCCGTTGTTTTTAGGGATCTATCGATTTGGCTAGTGTGGAAATAGGTATGGGTCATTCCCAGAGGCGTCAGAATCTCATTCCTCACAAACGCCTCGTAGGTGAATTCCTGAACTCTGCTCACTGCTTCTGCCAATAATAGAACGCCTACATCGGAGTAGGAAAACTGGTCAATCTTGGAGGAGTCTGGGGATATTGCCGCCACGCTGCTTATGATTTCCGCCATGGTGGCGTTGGTGACCTCATCATCTCTTTCACGCAGCCCCGGTTTATGTAACGGAGGGAGGCCCCCGGAATGCGTGAAGAGCTGCTTCAATGTAGTATCTCCGGCTTCGGTATCCAAAAGTTCATCTATATACTTGGATATGGTGTCGTCATAGTGTACTAATCCTTGATCTTTGCACATGGCTAATGCGAGCCCAACGAACATTTTGCTGGTGGACCCTAGTCGAAATAATGAATTCTCTTTGACGGGAACGCCTAAAGAAGGATCAAAACGATCGGCCGGTTTTTCAATCAGTTCTTCGATATTATGCGCGCTGCTGTAGCCAAATGGTCGGCAAAACTTTATCTCCCCCTCGATCACCACGCAGACAATGCCACCGGGAGCGTAATAGGTGTCAGGTGTGAAATCTTCTTTCGATCCCTGCATTAATTCTAATTCGGAAAGAAAATTATCGGTTGTCGAAATCCAGGATTCTTTGCCTTCCTGCCCGAAGCATTGTCCCGCAGAGAATATTGTAGAAATGAATAGGGCGATCCAGAGATATTTTTTATACATGGCTTCCTGGTAGAATAAATCAAAATGTTTCACGATATAAGTTCCCCCACGAAGTACTCTAAGATCACGAAGAGATTGATTGTTCCAGATTGAATCCTTCTTCGTGATCTTAGAGTACTTCGTGGGGGAAAATAATTGGATTTCACGAGATTGTTGTTCTTTAGGTTCGTTGGCGCCGCTCTGCATTAGAAATCGAACTTAGCAGCTTCGTAGATACGCATTGTTCGTTCCCAAATCTCGCCCACTTGACCATCCCCGACGGGCTGTCCGTCCAACTCGATTACAGGGGCGATTTGCTTGGAGGAGTTGGTGATCCACATTTCGTCAGCGTGGCGGGCTTCATCGATTGTAACGACGCGCTCTTCAACTGGTATGGATCCGTCGGCGCGCAGTGACTCGAGGCAGATGTGTCGAGATATACCCGGTAGCTTTTGATCGTCAAGCGGTGGAGCGACAACGGTGCCATCGATTACGACGAACAGGTTGCTGGCGCTTGCCTCTGTCAACTCGCCGCCGCTGTTGTAGAGAATGGTTTCATCCATGCCCTCGCTGTGGCTCTGCTGAAAATGCAATACGTTGCCCAGCAAAGCGGTTGATTTAATATGGCAAAGATTCCAGCGGAGATCCTCGGTTGATTTAACACGCAAACCTTTCTGGGTGCTCCTATCGGGTACAGGTGGGTGTGGTTCAATGTCTAATACCATTCCAAAGACCGTCGGGCTTGCGCATTCTGGAAAACCGTGAAACCGGCGACCCTCGTTACCTCGGCTGACATGGAGATAGATACCGAGATCGCCGCCGCCGTTGCGTTCGTTTAATCCGCGCGCCACGTCTTTCCACTCCTGATCAGTCAAAGGATTTTCGATACCGATGGCCGCGAGCCCGCGTTTCATTCGTTCGATGTGGAGTTGCAGCGCCAGTGCGCGACCATCGTATGACGGGATCGCTTCGTAGATGCCGTCGCCAAACAGAAAGCCTCGGTCGAGAGGGGATATCCTGGCGTTTTCGACGGGCAGGTACTTGCCATTCAGGTAGACTATCATACGTTGCAAATTTTACTTTCTCTTTTGAAGCGTAAGACTCGCATTGTGATTGCGGGGATGAAATACACCAGTGCAAACTTTAGGGACATATGATATTCAATTGGCTCATTTTCGCACACAAACGAATCAATAAATCTGCGTTCATTAATCGAGAGAGCAAAAAATGACTTTTGAATCTGCATTTACAATGGATACGTCTAGTATCAAATATGGGCCAGGGGTAACCCGCGAAGTGGGTTATGACATGGCGCGATTAGGCGCGAAACGCGTCATGGTTGTCACAGACCCAAACCTATCAAATAGCGAAGTCGTTGAGGTCGTCCTTGACGCGCTGACATCAGTAGGGATCGATCCCGCGCTATTTGACCGCACGCGAATCGAGCCAACCGATGCTTCTTTTCAGGAGGCCATTGCGTTTGCCACAGATGGCAACTTCGACGGCTATGTCGCAGTTGGCGGCGGATCGAGTATCGATACCGCCAAAGCCGCCAATCTGTACGCCACCTATCCGGCTGATCTTCTGGCGTATGTCAATCCACCCATTGGACAAGGATTACCCGTGCCGGGTTCGCTCAAACCATTGATCGCTATTCCGACAACGGCTGGGACGGGGAGTGAAACAACGGGTGTGGCTATCTTCGACTAC
>JAJFLS010000345.1 GCA_021772595.1 Opitutales bacterium | reverse complement strand
TGGCGGATTCGGAGGCGACAATTCCTTCATCGTGGCCGGTGCCGAACTTCTCCGGCGTTTTGCTGAGCGTTTTCGCGGCGCCGTAGGAAACCATCGACGAGATGCTCGCTCCGATGCCCGGCAGAATTCCAATCCAGGTTCCGATGCAAGAGGAGCGAAGAATGTTCACAATATGTTTCTTCCATTCACGGAATTTCGGGAATATACGCTCTGTGTTGCTCATCGAAACGCCGTGGCCCTTCTTGTTGATTTGCAACGCGTCCTTGATGATCTGACTCATCACGAAGATCCCAAGCAAGACCGGGAGAAGATTGAATCCGTCGTCCATCGAATCGAAGCCATAGGTTAGGCGAAGCTGGCCGTCGGACTCGCTCAGTCCCGGCATCGCAGCCATGATTCCTAGCGTGGCGGCGATAAGTCCTTTTAGCATAGAGCCTTGGCTGATGGAGGCGATCAGGACCATCGCCATCAGCACCATCGTAAAATATTCCCAAGGCCCGAATTTGTGGGCGAAAGTAGCCAGCGGCGGCGCGAGAGCTAGCAGAAAGATGCCCGATACGATTCCGCCGCAAAGAGATGCTCCGATCCCCAAGCTGAGCGCTTTGCCCGGCTCTCCCTTTTGGGCCATCGGATAGCCGTCGAAGGTCGTCATCAAGGCCGATGGAGTACCGGGCATTTTGAGTAGAGTGGCGCTGATGAGCCCACCGCTGACGGACCCGACGTGCATTCCCATCAAAAGCAGAATCGCGTTGGTGCTGTCCATCGAGAAGGTGAGCGGAACCGTCAGCGCCATGAGCATGCCCCCTCCGAGTCCGGGAATGGCTCCAACGAAAATGCCGCTCGCGACTCCGATGAATATCCAAAGCATCGGGTAGGGAGTGAGGACGTGTTGGAATGCGTTTAGGATTTCCATTGTCGGTCAGGCGATGACGAATACGGCCGTGATCATTGAGGAAGGTCCATGTAGAAAACCTCGGTGAAAAGGTATTGCCCGCCAAAACCGAACACGAGCGCGATAACGGCGCTGGCAATCATCACTCGTTTTTCAAACTTGGAGAGCATTGCGCTTAAGAGAAAGATGAATACAGCAGTGGCTATCTGGTAGCTGAGAAAGCCCAACTGCATTGAAATCAAGTAAAGCGCAGGAACGATGACTACCGAAGCCGCCAAGAGGCGCTCGTCCTTATAGTCCTTTGGCTTAGGCTTCTCATGCGACTTTAGCGAAAAGAACGCGCGCAGGCCAACCGCAAGGCTCAAAGCGATTATGATGTAAGCGGTGTATTTCGGAAACGCGGCGGAACCGATAGGGTCGAAAAATGGCGCTGGAATATCCTTCACTCCCCAGAGTATGAATACGGAAAACGCTATCAGCGCCGCACAGATTGACAGGTCTAGCTTTGGGGTTCGAGAATGGGCAGACATGTTTCTGACGGATTGAGAAAAAGAGGGCGTACGCTTTTGGAGACGTCTACTGATTTCGAGCTTTCGCGACGAGTGGAGTGGACCGTTCGAGCATGTTGTCGAGGAAAGGCTGAAGCTCGGCAGCGTCGCCGAAAGTGTTGTGAATGCCGAGGGTTTTAAACTCCTTTACGATTTCCGGCAACTTCATCGCTTGGCGAAGAGCCGTTCGGATGACTTCGAGCCGCTCGGGCGGAGTTCCTTTCGGGGCGAGCCAAATCCGCGTGTCCTGCATTACGAGATCGACGCCCAATTCGCGAGCGGTGGGGACGCCTGGAAGCAAAGGGTCTCGCTCTTCGGAGAGGATGACCACCGGTTTGATGCCCGAGCTTTCGTGTTGAATAAATGCGAGAAGCGAGAACATTGCCATGTCTGTATGGCCTCCTAGAATAGAGGAAAGGCGTTTGGCTCCGCCGCCGATTTGGATAAACTTGAACTCGATCCCGGCGGATTCGGCGAACATCAACGGAATCAGGTGAACCGGCAGGCCGATATTCGTGGCGACCTGAACTGAATTCGGCTTGGCTTTCGATTGCGAAAGGATCGTTTCGATGGAATTGAATTTCGAATCGCTCTTAACTCCGAACCCGAGCTGCGAGTAACCAGTGCGGCCGATGATCTCGAACGCGGTGTGATCGAAATCGACGATCCCCATCGCTTTAGAAGTCACGATGCCGGGCGTCCATAGGCCGATCGTGTATCCGTCGGGCGGAGACTCTTTCAGCTTTCGAGTGCCAAGAGTTCCGCCGGCTCCTGGCAAATTTAGAATGACCGTCTTGACCGGCAGCAATTTGCTTTTCTGGAGGTTTCTCTGGAATATGCGAGCCATCGCGTCGACTTCGCCGCCTGCATTTGTCGGCACGATGATCTTGATCGGACGCTTGGGGAAATCTTCGCTTCTAGCGAACACGGCGAATGACAAAGTGAAGAGAGATAGGGCTAATCGCTGGATCATAGTCGTTTGAGCACGGGAGTATCGTTTGTGGCGAGAGCTAGCAGCAAGTCAAAAAGCTGGGAAGGCTCGGGGCGGTTTTTCATGAGGATCGTTGCGCGAATTGATGGCATGGAATTGGGAGGAGTCAATCTCACCCAGGGCGAACGGAGAGTTACAAGTAACAACGATCAATGGGAGTGGTCAGGTGATACGGTTTCCACGCCGAAGTCTCGGCGTAGCAAAGTATCCAGCGCGCGTGGTATTCAGACAATTTCAGTTAAGTTGACGCCTATGCGCGCCTGCGGGATCGGTCCCTACCAAATATAGATCTTGAAAAGTATTCATTGGACAGACTCTCTACGATTTTCTAGTTCACATTTCTGCTAGGTGTGTCGAGAGTGGCCCGATGGAAACGAATAGCTTCGCGATAGATTTTACCGGCAGAACAGCCATTGTGACAGGCTCCACCCGAGGCATCGGCAGGGCGATCGCCGACCAGCTCGCCGAGCTCGGCTGCATGGTGATCTACACGGGGACGAAGAAATTTTCCGACGTGGCAGCAGGGGAGAATCGGGAGTATTGGCAATTAGACGCCTCGGATCGGGGCAGCGTGGCCGTGTTCCAAGAGCGGATGCTGGATCTGCCGCGTTTGGATGTTCTGGTGAACAATGCTGGGATTAATTGCAACGATTCGGTCGACGGGCTGGACGACGAGGATTGGGATCGGGTAATGGAGGTGAACCTCACCACGCCGGCTAAGTTGATGCGGGCCGCGACCAAGCTGATGAAAAACGGCCGCGATGGCGGTCATATCTTAAACATCAGCTCTCTCTTCGGCGTGATTGGGCGTCCGAACCGTCATGCTTATACGTCGACGAAAACCGGGTTGGCGGGTCTCACGCGATCGGCCGCGTTAGAATTGGCAAAAGAAGGTATCATCGTGAACGCTCTGGCTCCCGGCTTTATTTTGACGGACATGACCAAGAAAATGCTCAGCGATACACAGCGTCGGCATCTCGCGGAAATCATACCTGCACGACGGATGGGGACTGAAGCCGAGATCGCGAAATTCGCAGTGTTTCTGGTTTCGGATATCAACAGCTACATGGTTGCGCAAACGGTGTTGGTGGACGGCGGCATATCCGTCAGTCCAGGATTTGGTTGATGCGTTTGACGCAAGAGATCAAGGCGTTCATCCGCGAGCATGCGGACGCCAAGCCGGAATCCCTGGCTCTGCAATCGAAGCGGTATCCAGATTTGCCAATGGCATTCGTCGCCCAGCAAGTGAAGGCGAGGCAGCGTATCCAGAAAAAACTGCCGACTTGGCATGCAAACGAAGATATTGTCTTTCCTGCAAGTCTTTCGCTTGAACAGTGCTCGTCGGAAAGTGCTGCTGCGTACAAAGCAGGCTTGCTGCGAGGCGATGCGATGGCGGACTTGACGGGTGGGTTCGGCGTAGATGCGTTCGCGTTCTCGGAGAGTTTCAATCGTGTGTATCACATTGAGCGCGACGGGGAACTGTCGAAGATAGTGAGCGAGAATTTCAGTACGTTGGGCGAGAGCTCGACGGTAGAAGTGATCAAAGGCGACGGACTGGATTGGCTGGATAAGCGTGAGGAGCCCTTGGATCTCGTTTATCTCGATCCTGCTCGGCGAGATTCGCGACGGTTTAAAGTGTCGGCCTTAGAAGAGTGCGAGCCGAATCTAGCAGAGATTTGGGAAACGCTCTTGAACAATGCGAAACGTGTGGCGGTGAAGCTGTCTCCGGGTTTGGATATCGATCATATATTAAAGTCTCTCGCCGGAATAGAGGAAGTCCATGTCGTTTCGATTGGAAACGAGTGCAAGGAAACGTTCTGCATTGCGGAGCGCGGCTTTGCCGATGATGCGAATATCATTTGCGTCAATGAAAGCGCGAGTGGCGAGTGGGACCGCTTCGAATTTACGCGCAGTCGGGAAAAAGAAATTGAAGGCGATTTCGCGGCGTATTCGCAATATCTGTACGAGCCAAACGCCTCGATAATGAAAGCGGGAGGATTCAAGTCGCTTGGAAAACTTCACGGATTGCCTTTGATTCATCCGCGGACGCGATTCTACGCATCGGATCAATTGATCGAGAAATTCCCGGGAAGGGTTTTCGAAATTCTGGATTCGGGCGATCTCCGGGCGAATGCGGCGAAAACGCTTTTTCCTGAAGGCAAAGCGAACGTGATCGCGCGCAACGTCGGAATGTCTAGCGATGTGCTGAAGAAGAAACTAAAACTGGGAGACGGCGGTGATTTGTTCGCCATCGGAACGATGGATGTTTCCGAAAAACGCAGATTGTTGAAGTGCCGGAGGGTGGTGTGAGGGTGAAATAGGTTGGGGCTACTCGTGGTAGATTTCAATATTGGTAGGGAGGACCGGCTCGGTCCTCC
>JAJFLS010000344.1 GCA_021772595.1 Opitutales bacterium | reverse complement strand
GCCCGACGCGGTGTGCATTTCCACGTATCCGGATACTCACTATGAGTATACGAAGATGGCGCTGGAGGCGGGGTGTCACGTATTTCTGGAGAAGCCTCTGGCGGAAACGATTGAGGAAGCGGAAGCGCTCGTTGCGCTTTCTAAAACCGTTGGGCGTAAGCTTGTCGTAGGCTATGTGCTGAGGCATCATCCGAGTTGGCGGAGCTTCGTCGAGAAGGCTCGGACAATGGGGAAGCCGCTAGTGATGCGGATGAATCTCAACCAGCAGTCCTCCGGCCAGCAATGGAATACTCACAAGAACCTGCTGGCCTCGATTTCGCCGGTCGTCGATTGCGGCGTTCACTACGTCGATGTCATGTGTCAAATGACACAAGCCCGACCTGTGCGAGTCTCCGGCATCGGGGCCCGTTTGTCCGAGGACTTGCCCGAGGGGAAAATCAACTACGCTCAGCTTCAAGTGACCTTTGATGATGGCTCGGTCGGCTGGTACGAAGCCGGCTGGGGGCCGATGATGAGCGAGACTGCGTTTTTCGTGAAAGACGTGGTGGGTCCGAAAGGGAGTGTATCCATCGTGGCGGAAAAGGCAGGCGCTCAAGGCCAAAGCGCGAACATCGATTCGCACACGGTCACGCAAAGGTTGCAGACG
The DNA here is from genome assembly GCA_021772595.1 of Opitutales bacterium. Classification (GTDB taxonomy): domain Bacteria; phylum Verrucomicrobiota; class Verrucomicrobiia; order Opitutales; family Opitutaceae; genus Pelagisphaera. The sequence continues at coordinate 6,974 of JAJFLS010000344.1, read as the reverse complement.
CATCACAGCCAGCTCGATGCCGACGGGGATTTCGCTCGGAAAGACGAATTCGTATCGATGGAGACCGAGCCCGGGCACGATGCGCTTTTCCTCCGCGAACAGGAGTTTTTCTTGAAAACGCTCAACGAAGATTTCGACGTTTCCGAGCTATTGGAGGCGGCTTGCAACGCGAGTCGCATCGTGCTCGCGGCTGACGAAAGTTTTCGAACCGGCAAAACTATTGAACTGAAATGAATACTATTCGATCTGTTGCTTTATCACTTCTCTTGCCTGCTGTGACTGGATTCGCTGCGGATCCCCCCGAGGGATTTCGAGCCCTATTCAATGGCGAGGACCTGTCGGGCTGGTATGGAGACAATCCACACACATCGCGCAAAACCGACGATCGCGCGGCTTCTATTCGTTCGCAACAGTCGGACTTCCTGGCTCACTGGAAAGCGGAGAACGGGGAACTGGTCAACGATGGTCATGGACCTTATGCAACGACTAAACGCGAGTACAGCGATGTTGAGTTGATGATCGAATACAAGACCGTCGCCTTGGCCGATAGTGGCATTTATCTGCGAGGCTCTCCACAAGTCCAGATTTGGGACACAACTGAAGCGGGAGGCAAATGGCACATTGACGCGCAGAAAGGATCGGGCGGGCTCTATAACAATCCGAAGGAGAACGCGGATACAAATGGCAAGAACCCGCTCGTTTATGCGGACAAGCCTTTCGGCGAATGGAACGCGCTAAGAATGCGCCACGTTGGCAATCGCATCTGGGTATGGCTGAACGCTCAGCTTGTGGTTGATGGGGCGACTTTCCATCCATTTTTCGATAAGACGAAACCGATGCCAGCAAAAGGCCCGATCCACTTGCAGACCCACGGTGGCGAGATCCGGTGGCGTAATATTTTCATTCGCGAAATTGGGACGGAAGAAGCCAATGGCTATTTGCGGGGCGACGAGTTCGGCACGGGCTTCGAGCCGATCTTCAATGGTCGAGATCTCAATGGCTGGATAGGAGATAAGAAGGGCAAAGCGGTATCCGACGGAATCCTACGTTGGACGGACGGCGGTCATATTTACACGGATATGCAATTTTCCGATTTCGTATTTCGCTTCGAATTCACGATGACTCCCGGCGCTAATAATGGACTGGCGATTCGCTCGACCGGAAGTGGCAACCCGGCTTACGACGCGATGTGCGAGTTACAGATCCTCGACGATGGAGCGGAACGTTACGAAGGACTCGATCCGCGGCAGGCCCACGGAAGCGCCTATGGGATGGCCGGAGCGCATCGAGGATTCTTGCGTCCGTCGGGTGAATGGAACTATCAGGAGGTGACCGTTGACGGATCCACGATTCGAGTGAAGTTGAACGGAGTCGAAATTCTGGATACAGATCTGGCCGACATCGAAGATTATATGGGCGATAGGGAGCATCCTGGGAAAATGCTGCCTAAAGGCCATCTCGGTTTTGCGGGACACGGCGACGAGCACACCTTCCAGTTTCGCCGTCTGTCGGTGAAGGAGCTCGATTGATGGGATCGTTTTCTCCTCCTGGCGACTGTCCGAATTGTGGCGAATTCGTGCCTGCGGGCGCGTCATCCTGCAAGGAGTGCGGCAGTTGTCCGGATTCCGGCTGGAATGAGGAGACGGCCTACGATGGCCTGGATTTACCAAGCGAATCGGATGACGCGCCGGGGAAGACCGAAGGCAAGCCCACATGGGTTCGGCTGATGATGGCGGGTCTGTTGCTGATTGTGGTGATCGTGTTGTTCGTGATGACGAAACCGTGACGGGGTTGAGAGATTGTTTAATAAGTCAGCTTGGCGAATCGTTGGAACGGGGCGGCGCCCGTTCGCTACCCTGGAGTCCTCTTCAAATAGGTAGCGTTCGGGCGCCGCCCCGAATGAATTTCCATTTATTAGACACCCTCTTAGATCCGAATGAGCGGATAGCCTGGATCGAGTGGGGCGGTGATGATCGCGAATCGCGTAGACTCTTCTCCGGTCGAAAGGGTTAGTTGCACGGATTCATGGGCTTTTACCATCGCGAAGTCGCGCCGGCTGAGTGTTTTCGATTCGTCGCCAATCTCGAGCTGCGTGGCTCCTTGAGTGACGACCATCGCGGCAAACGACTGAGCCGTCATTGTGATTGAATAGCGGCCATTGGGCTCGAGGGTCACCTCGTTCCATTCGATCGGAGCATCGAGCTGTGTGGCTCCGCTTGGACCTACGACATGTTTAATGGTGGCGTTCGAATCCAAGGTCGTACGTGGGAATTGAGCGTCTTCGAAGTCGGAGTAGGTGGGTGTTTGCTGGAGCGTGGCTTGCATGCGCGGCTCGAACCATATCTGGAAGAACTCGGTTCGCTCTCCGTACATTTCTTCTTGATGAGAAATCCCGGAACCCGTCTGCATTACTTGGATACCGCCTGCCGATACGCGGCGATTGTTTCCGGCGGTGTCGGTGTGCCCTACGGCGCCTTCCATGACGTAGGAAATGATCTCGAATCCTTTGTGAGGGTGCATGCCGATGACTCCGTCACCCTTGGCGGATGCCCAAGCCCAGTAGAGGAGGGGGCCCGTTCGCTTGGCTCCGCCGGATTCCTGAGGGAAGGGGATTGGTTTAATTTCGGTGATCTTCCCGCCATCGAACGATCCGGCGCCTTGTTGCTCCGGCGTGTAGAGGTCGATGGTGTAGTTCGCTTTACTTCCAGTGGTTGCTGTCATTGTGGATTGGATATATTGAAGGTTTGAATTTCTTTGGGTTTAGGCCGTAGACGAAGCGAGGCGTTTGTCCAAGGACCACGATCCACCACCGGTGATTACGAGCGACGCGCTCGCTAGTATTAGCACGAGAACGTATTCCATGCCGTTGGGCGCGAAGAATCCCTTCGAGTGGACACTCGCAAGGGCTACCAGCATAGTGAAGCCGATCAGGGCTGCGGCGGGTCGTGTTGCGAGTCCGATAAGCAATAGAAGTCCTCCGAAGAATTCGGCTCCGCCTGCGAGGCTGGCGAATAGAATCCCCGGTTTCATCCCGAGCGAGTTCTCGAAAAAGCCGGCCGTGCCTTGCAGGCCGTAGCCTCCAAATAAGCCAAAAAGCTTTTGAGAGCCGTGAGCGGCCATCGTGATTCCGAGGCCCAGTCTGAGTGGGATGCTTGAGAGCGTGCTGCTAGTGGCGATGAGTTTGTTTGCTATGTTTGTCATTGTATATTCTCTGTGAGTTATAATCTTGATATCAAGATAATAGGAGATGGGTTATGGTTTTTAGTTAAATGAGAGATTAGAAATTCAGGGCTTCGGCGGCTTTCCCAACTTTTTTCATGAGTCGGGCGAATTCGGTTTTCTCCTCTTTGCTGAGTATGGAGAAGAGACGTTCGAGGTTCGAAGCGTGCGTTTCGAATGCGCTATCGATCGCGTCGCGACCTTTGTCGGTGAGAGCGACATTGACGACGCGCCCGTCGTCAGGATCCCGCTCGCGTGTTACGTGGCCGCTTTTCTGAGCTCGGTCGATCGCGGTGGTCATCGAGCCGCTTGTGAGCATCATCGACTGTCCGATGGTGTTGACCGGCTGAGGCCCCTTGGCCTTGAGGAGTTCCAGAACTGCGAAGTCGGAAAGGCTGGAGAAACCCAGTTCTTTGATGCTCCGGCTATCATAGGTTTCCACGGCTTTGCTCGCCTTGTAGAGAACGAGGAAAAGGTGTTCGCCTTTGATATTCTGAGTAGTGGACATGAGAGCAGAGTTGGGATAAATAACTTGATGTCAAGATAATAAGCTCGATTTCCGCGATTTAGGATAGTGGTTTTCGTCACGCAAGTGGGGGCGTTTTACTCCTTTTGGGTCTAATGCGCCGAAGATTGCTTCGGCTTTGGTAGGGAGGACTGGCCCAGTCCTCCGTTTAGATTGAGAAGAGGAGCGGGCCGGTCCTCCCTACCTTGAGAAATGCCCCGCTGAGGCAAAGCCTCAGTCGACCGTAGGCCAAGAGCTTGCTCCGGAGATTCTTTACGCTAAAAGGCGTTACGCTGTTTAGCATAACAAAGGAGTTGATTTTATGCTAAAAGGCGTTACGCTGTTTGGCATAATGAAGAATCCGTTTGCTTATGGAAGAGTGGTGGAGGGCACTGATTATTGTCCGCGGCCCAAAATTGAAAAGCTGTTGGCGGGCATGCTGGAGTCCGGCCAGAATGTCGTTTTGCATGGGGAGCGCCGTGTGGGTAAGACATCGCTAGCGATGCGGGCGGCTCGAAAGAGGCGAACGGTCTACGTCGATTTTCTGGCGTGCAACGACGCGGGCGACGTGACCGAACGAATCGTCAAGGCCGCCTTGAAGGCGGCGAACGATGCGGGGTTTCTGGATACAGCGCTGAAGGCGTTTGCTTCTTTGCGTCCGAAGGTGACGATCGATCCGGATAACGGATCGATCGGGGCGACTCTGGATACGCACGCATCCGAATTGACGATCGACAGTATCGAGGCGGCTCTCGAAAAGCTGGGGGAGCTTCACAAGAAGAAGGCGATTGTCGTCATTCTGGACGAGTTTCAGGATGTATTGAGAATAAAGGACGAGCGTGTGGCGCTCGCGAGGATGCGCAGCGTCATCCAGTTCCAGGGGGATCTGCCCTATGTCTTCTCGGGTTCGTCCAGGGACAAAATGGAGATGATCTTCTCGGATCCGGACAGCCCGTTCTTTAAGTCGGCGATCACGATCGAGGTCGGCGCCCATGCGGGGTTGTCGTTCCGCAATTTCCTGAAGCGGAAGTTTGAAAAGACGAACCGGAAAGTTGGCGCTGGGCTGTTCGAGGCGATCGACGGCTTAGGGGTGAACGTCACGGGTGACGTGCAACAGTTGTGTTGGGCTTTGTGGCTATTGAGCGAGCGGGGCGGGACGGTTGGAGTCGATTCTGTAGATGAAGCTCTGGACATGATATTCCAAATCGAGAGGTCGAAGTACGAGGATGCGGTGCTGAATGTTTCGGCGACGCAATTGAAGGTTTTGGTGGCTTTAGCAGTCCACGGAGGCAAAGGCGTCTATTCCGCGGATTTCAAACGGAGCTCGGGCGTGTCGGTTGTAGGGACAATCACAAAGGCGATCCAGCGCTTGGAGGCGCTGCGGATCGTTTATCGTCACCGCAACGAAATCCGCTTCGCGAATCCGTTTTTCGGGATTTGGGTGCGCACGCGGTTTGCGTGAGGGATTGTAAGGTTTGTTTTGAGCGAGTGTATCAGCCTAAAAACCAATCGCCCACGAAGTTCACGAAGAAACACGAAAGTTACTCTACGCGTGAGTTCTTCTTTTCGTGACCTCTGTGAGCTTCGTGGGAAAATCAACTACGATCTCCGGTTCGGGCTGTAGCTCCGAGCTACTGCTTGAAGGGGTCTATCTTTTCGAAGCCGAAGGCGTAGTCCATGAGGTGGAAGATGACGTTTTGCTCGACGGTGCCGCCGAGGAGGTGGGCCCTCGGGCCGGTGGCCCAAATGCCGACGTCTTCACCTCCGTGCGTTTCGGAATTAGCAGGGATGGAGGTTTCCTGCACGTGGTTTCTGAAGGCCTCGTTGGTCTGGTTTTCTGGGTCGACGTTGAAGGCTTCGGCGAGATCGGGTCGGTCTTGCGTGATGCTCTTGTATTGGCGGGGGCTGTGCGGATAGGTTTTGGCCCCTTCGGGCTGAGTAACGCTTTCGCCGGTGTAGCCGGATCCGATCGTGTATCCGAGCGTCGTATACGGCTTGCCCATGGAGTCGGTCGAGAATTCGCCTTTGGGTTCGCCTTGATTGTTGTTGCCCGCTACGAGGCCTACGATGCTGTTGCCGCGCGTGGGATAGCCTGCCATAGTCATGACGTGGCTGTGGTCGGCGGTGACGACGATGAGCGTGTCGCGCGGGTTTGTGTTTTCGTAGGCAGTTCTGACGGCATCAGAGAACGCGACGGCTTCGCGAAGCGCACGGTAGGCGTTGCTCGCATGGTGGCCGTGGTCAATGCGGCCACCTTCGACCATCAGGAAAAAGCCTTTTGGGTTGTTGTCGAGAATGTCGATCGCGAGTTCGGTCATTTCGGAAAGCGTGGGCTCGTTTCGCTCGCCTGCTTCTTCGACGTCGGCGGTGAATTGCATGTGCGAGTCTTCGAAAAGGCCGAGCAAGTGATCGGTTTTGCTGGGATCGATCTTGCTGAATGTATCCAAATCGTGGACATAGGCGGCGTTCTCGCGAGTGTCGAGCCATGCTTGGGCGAGATTGCGTCCGTCGGTTCGCGTACCGATCGCGCTTTCCGATGTGTATGCGTCGCTGATCGGACCGGCTGGGAAGAACGCCCTCCGCCCTCCACCGATCGCCACTTCGGGTCCGTCTATTTGCGGGTAGCCGCGGGCGGCCCAGTTTTTCGGGAAGTCGATGAGCTGAGCGGCGATATCCTGGACGGGAGAATTTTCCGGCAGCGTGGAATCGGAATCCCATCCGCGCTCGGGCGTGTGCGCGTAGGTGCAGGCGGGCGTGGCGTGGGTGACGGCCGCTGTGGTCACGATGCCGGTGGACTTGCGGGCTATTTCGGCTTTTTCGAGGAGGGTCACCAGCTCGTTGCCAGGGGTGGCGTCGGCGTCGCCTCGAAGGACGTTTTGATTGACGGAGATAAATCCGGCTTTCGATTTCACGCCGGTCATCATGGCGGTCATCGTTCCCGCGGAATCGGGTGTTTGCTGGTTGGTGTTGTAAGTTTTCGAGAGAGCGGCGTGGGGGAAGGTTTCGAAGAACAGAAAATTCTCTTCGCCCGGTTCGTTGCGCATCTGCCCTTCGAAGATCCGCGCGGCGGTGACGGTTGATATGCCCATTCCGTCGCCCACGAAGAGGATGACGTTCTTGGCCTGACGGTTGTTCGGTCGCCTCGCTTTCGCGTCGAGAATGGTCTGGCGGCCTTGCTCGTACCAGGTCTCGGGCGATTCGTTGCGAGCGTCGTCGGCAGTGAGGGAGCAGATGGAAATGAGTGCGAGGA
>JAJFLS010000343.1 GCA_021772595.1 Opitutales bacterium | reverse complement strand
GGTCAATCGATCGGTGAGGTATTCGCCAGGTTCTCCGTCGACTGGATTGACTACCATAAGTCCTTTGGGAGCCGGAAAGGGGTGAAAGTAATCGCCAGGAGCGCCGGCTGATCCCGCATGGACAACGGTATTGAATCCTTGGGCGCCGGGATCGCCGCCTTCCTTTCCGAGATGCCATTTCCCCATGTAGCTGGTGTCGTAGCCGGATTCCTTGAGGGCCTCGGCAAAGGTCACTTCGGAAAGCGGAAGGGCGTGTCGGCTGCGGGTCTGGCTGAGCGCGTAGTCGATGCGAGCGGGGTGTTTCCCGGAAAGCAGTCCCTTGCGCGACGGTACGCAACGCGGATAAGCGGAGTAGGCGTCCGTGAATCGCATCCCGCCTGCGGCCAAGCGATCCATGTGAGGCGTTTCGTAGAGACTGCTGCCATAGCAGGACAGATCCCGCTGGCCGAAGTCATCGACGAAGAAAACGATGATGTTCGGAGACTCAGGCGAATTGGCGAGCACAGTCGAGCTTGCGATCGAAAGCGTGGTCAAGAGTAAGAAAGCGAGTGGTTTCATTATTTGTAGTAGTTTGTAGGTCGGCCGGGAAGTTGAGTGAATCGGCTCAGTTCTTATTACGCGGTTCAAGGAAAATGCGGACTGATGATTTGATTCTCCATCTTCACGACAAAATTTTCAGGTTAGCTTCTAGGGTTGGGGCAGCTCTCGATCTCGATCGTTAAACTGCTGATCATCTCGCTTGAAGAGGATTGACGCGATTCGCAAAAACAGTCGGTCTTGAACACTCAATTAACGAAACTTAGCTAAACCGCCCCGATTCAATGAACCGATACGCCCCCATCTTCGCCCTCGTTGCTTTGGCCACGCTTGTCGCCAACGCGAAAACGGATCGCCCCAACATTCTCTACTTCTATGTCGATGACATGGGGTGGGGAGCTCTCTCCCCCAACGGCCAGGCCGAGCGGGAGGCTAAAGGCCTGCCGCGCGTCATCACTCCCAATCTCGATCGGTTCGCTGCCGAGGGCGTGAATTTCTCCCGGTCCTACGGTTGCACTGTCTGCTCGCCGGCTCGATCGTCCCAGCAGTCTGGCTTCCACCAAGGTCACACCTTTGCCGATCGCAACGATCCGGACAACGCCAAGAAAGCACTGCGGACCGACGACGTTTTGATGGGCGATGCGCTTTCCGCGGCTGGCTACGTCACCGGCTATTGGGGCAAGTGGGGCTACGGCGGGTCGAAAAGCCAGCCGGATCCTGTCATCCAAAATATCCAGACGTTGCCTACCTCGCACGGTTATCAACATGTAGTCGCCGAACTTCACCACGTCCGCGCTCATACGTTTTTCCAGCCAACACTCTGGACGGCGCCCGCGGCTCCAGGCTCCGTTGGCGATCTTTACCTCGCTCCCAATTCCATGGCGAAATACAAGGGCGACAAGGCGTATCCAAATACCCCTGCGCTGCAAAACCATTCCGACTATCCTGCGACGGCTTATTGCGATGATGTCTACGCGTTTGCCGCTCTCGATTTCGTTCGCGCCCAAGCTAAAAACTACAACGCTACCGGGCAGCCATTTCTCGGTCTTCTCGCGGTCCAGGTGCCTCACGCACCATACCACGAAATCGAACAGCTTCCCGAATGGAATCAAGCCTACCGGGACGACCCGCGCTTCGCTTCCCTTTCGGATCAGACCAATCAATGGGTCGCAATGGTCACGCGAATCGACGGGCATTTCGGAAACATCCTGGCAGCGCTCGAGGATCCCAATGGCGACGGAGACACGTCCGATTCCGTAGCCGACAACACCCTCGTGGTATTTCAGTCGGACAACGGCGGGCCGGGAAATGAAGTCCGCGAGGAACTAGACATCAACGGCGGTCTTCGAGGAAGCAAGGGCTCCATTTTCGAAGGCGGTATTCGGGTACCAACTATGATGCGCTGGCCGAGTAAGATTACAGGCAGCTCAACACTCAAGGCGGGGACCAGCACGCGTCGGATCATCGACGTCACCGATATGTTTCCGACCTTCTGCGATCTCGCGGGAGTTCCGGCGCCAGCCGGCATCGATGGTGTTTCACTTGCGCCGACGATTCTAGGCGAAGGCCACCAACGCCCGCGCGCGTTCGTTATTCACGAGGCCGGCAAGTACCAGTCGATCATTCGCGGCAAGCACAAGCTAATCCGCTCTGCCACCGCCCTCGAACTCTACAACCTCGAGATCGACCGAGCCGAGACCAACAACATCGCTGACGCTCATCCCGCCTTGGTCAAGAAACTCGAAACCCTGCTTCTCGGCGAGCGCGTCGACGAAGAGAGGGGATTTGCGAACACCTACCATCGCTGGGCCGGCAAGAACGGCGCCGCGACCTCGAGCGCGGACAACTGGTCTGACTACGCCTACTCAAACGCGGGCATCACCTATCTCACCGATTCCGGCGCGCCGCGCGTGTCGTGGACCGCGTTCATCGAAAACTCTGGCAGCTCCGACGCGAACGCTATCGCCGACGCGGATCTTGAATTTCTGGGGCTTGAAATTCGCGGCAATGCCAAGAACGCCGCCAAGCAAACTCTGACTCTCGGGTCGGAAATCAGCCTGACGGGCCGCAATGAAATCCGGATTTCGGAGAACGCGACGCTTGCGGTCAACGGTGGCAAGGTCTCATCGCTCCGCTGGATCGAGGTTGAGAGTGGCGGCGTCCTCAACGGAACGGGAAACGTCGATGCGACCCTCTACAACGAAGGAATCGTATCCGTCACTTCCT
>JAJFLS010000342.1 GCA_021772595.1 Opitutales bacterium | reverse complement strand
CGACCAGGACTACAGCCCGATGACCAATAGGGATTACACTTCCAATGAAGGGGATGCTTGGTCGATTGATTTTACTCAAACGTTCAGCGACAATATGTTCTTGAGGGCAACCGTGGCCGATACCTCTAAGTTCACTGACATGTTCAACCTAGTGGGCTGTTGTACAAATGCTGATTTTGAGTTCACGGGTATCAGCAATGTTGAGATTCGAAATAACGACAACCGGAATTACTATGTTGATTTCAACGCCAACTTCGATGTTGGAAACACATCGCATACCCTTCTATTGGGAGCGCAAAAAGACGATGCTGACAGCTTTGGTCAGACCTACAGGCTAAATGGCGGATCGGGTGCAGTAAGAACTGCTCTAATGACAGCCCGCCCTGACATTCCAGGCGGTTATCCCGTTACCCCTTGGAACGTACTCACAAATGAAGGCAAGACGTCTGAAGGGACTGTTGAGATGAATCTCAGTCGCCAAGAAGCGCAGGACCTGGCTATCCAGTTTCGAGCCGATGGCGTGGGTGGTTCGACAGCCAATCAAGGCACTCCTGGGTTTACCAAGAACACCAGCTACTTTATCATGGACCAGATCAAAGCTGTTGAAGGCAAGTTGAACATTCTGGCTGGTCTCCGACGCGATACGGTCGAGCAAAGTAACACTTCAGAAGAAGTCAGCAATACTTCGATACAAGCGGGATTCACCTTTGAAGTTGCGGAAGGAATTAATCTTTACTCGCTGTACAGCGAGTCGTTCGTTCCCAATGGGAATCGAGTAGACAATCGTGTAGACCCTCCGCTGATTCTCACATTCGCGCCTTCGCAAGGCGAGGGGATCGATGTTGGCTTTAAGTTCGACCTGATAGAGAATAAGCTTTCAGGGTCGGTCGCCTATTTTGATATCGACCGCACGAATATTCTCCAGAACAACCCCCTGCCCGCATCTCAGCGTCCACCAGAGGAGCCGGTCGCCTTCCTGTCTGGCTTGGAAAACAGCACGGGGTACGAAGCCCAGATATTCTATACGCCAACCCCGGCGTCCCAGATTATCCTGAGTTACGCGCACAATGACGCCAAAATTGAGGAAACTCTCGTTGTTGGGGCGGAAGGGCTAAGACTTGATCAGTCTGCGAAAAATGCCGTATCGATAACCGGTCGGCATACGTTTGCGGATACAGGATTCTTTGTGGGCGGCAACTGGCTGTATCGTGAGGGCCCGATCCAGCAGTTCTCAATCGTTCGTAGAGAGTGGGCCTACCAAAGAGGATATTCCACAGCGAATGTATTCGCGGGGTACAACGCGGAAATTGCGGGGCGAACCCATACGTTCCGCCTCAATGTCCAGAACGCGCTTGACGGCCTCCACTTCGATCGTACGGAAACCTTCGCCCTGGGCCGCCGCTGGTTCTTGAGCTGGGGATTCGATCTGTAGATATACGATTTATTTGTGACGTTAGGAGTTAGTTGTGCAGGGCCGAGATCGTGAATCTCGGCCCTTTACTCGACTCTCAACCGCTGTTGAATGCTCGGGCAGGAATATTTGATTTCGAGAGACTGTTAGTGTCATTAAATGGGAAATACATTCTATGAGGGAAAGACTATTCAAAACCTTTTTAGCGCCGCGATTGGTCTTCGGCCTCGGCGCTCTTTTTGTTTGCGCCTTCGGTCCCTTGCATCGATTGCATGCGAGCGACAGCAAGCCTAACATCGTGCTCATCCTGTCGGACGATCAAACCTGGACCGATTACGGGTTCATGGGACACGATGTGATTCGAACGCCGCATTTGGATCGCTTGGCCGAAGAGAGCGTTCTCTACCCGAGAGGCTATGTGCCGACTCCCTTGTGTCGTCCCTCGCTGATGAGCTTGGCGACGGGGCATTACGCTAAGGATCATGGCGTGACGGGCAACGACCCGTCACCTCGCCTTGCCGAGCGGGGTTCTCCGGAGGCCATCGGATTGGCCAAGGAGTTGATCACGAACATCGATCGCTTCGATACCTTGCCCGAGATCCTAGTTCGCAATGGTTACCTAGCCCACCAGAGCGGCAAATGGTGGGAGGGAAATCATACGCGTGGCGGCTTCACGCATGGCATGACCGAAGGACAACCAGGTGGTCGGACGCGGCATGGCGACAAAGGGCTGGTGATTGGCCGGGAGGGACTCGACCCTATATACGATTTCATCGAAGAAGCCGGATACCAGGAGAAACCATTCTATCTTTGGTACGCGCCGTTCTTGCCTCATACGCCCCACAATCCACCCCAGCGATTGCTGAGCTACTACGAGAAGATGGGGCTCGATCCAGCGGTCGCCAAATACTACGCGATGTGCGAGTGGTTCGACGAAACCTGCGGCGAGTTGATCGGACACCTGGAAGAGGAGGGACTGCGCGATAATACCATAATCTATTACGTATGCGACAATGGTTGGATTCAACGCAGCGCCGATACGGATGTGCCCGAGGGCTGGTTCACTTCCTTCGCTCCGAAATCCAAGCAGAGCGTATACGATGGGGGGATACGTACCCCAATCATGTTTTCGTGGCCGGGCAAAATCGAGCCAGATATTCGAGGTGACCTTGTAAGCAGCATCGATACCTTTCCAAGCGTTTTAAGTGCTGCGGGAATTGATGTTCCCGACGGATTGCCAGGAGTGGATTTGTGGTCGAGTATTCAGTCGGGGAATCCTATTCGTCGCGACACGATCTTCGGCGATTGTTATGCCCACGACATTCCGGACCTCGACGATCCTGAGGCAGGACTCATGTATCTCTGGTGTATCCAAGATCGTTGGAAATTGATCCTGACCTATGATGGCGAAGTGAATCGCTACAATGTGGTGCATCCGCGCAAGGACCCGATTCAGCTCTTCGATATAGTGAGCGATCCCCATGAAGAGCGGAACCTCGCGGATCAGTATCCGCAAGTGGCTGCGAGGCTGAAGGAACGCATCGAAGACTGGTATCCGCTGACGCAACGACGACTGGTCAGCGGCAAGTAGGCTTGTGTGAATCAATCGTAGCACAGGCATCTTGCCTGTGGGAAAACAGGCTGGAAGCCTGTGCTACTTTTGCGGATTGTCAGTTAGTAGAGCAGAGGTTTTGTAGACGATGATTGTAGGTCGCCTCGCTGAGGCGACACCTCATTCTGAATGGCAGGTCAGCGACCCGCCCTACAATCGACGTGCTCGAAGCAGGCGACATAAACTATACAAGCGAGTTCACTTTGGTCCCATTTTTCAACTTGTCCAATAAGATATGTGTAGGCGTTTCATTTGTTGAGGCGTAATGATTTTAAATACGCCAATTCCGATTGGCTTTACTTAATCTTCTACACCTTAACCTACTACCCTAATGAACAAACAAAAACGAGCTTTACGCTCCTTTATACGAACATCACTTGTACCCCTTTCGATCCTTTACTTTGGATCGGGAATGACCGCCCAAGACGCAGAAAACGAAGAAGTCTTCGAACTGTCGCCTTTCCAAATCGACGCTTCTAGCGACGTTGGCTATACTGCCCAAGAAACCTTAGCCGGTACACGTTTGCGGACGAATGTTCGCGACGTAGGAGCTGCCATGACGATCATGACCCCCGAGTTCCTGGAAGACATCGGAGCGGTGTCCTTCGAAGAAGCCCTGGAATTTGCACCTAATACGGACACCTTCGAAACGGGTATCGTTAATCTCCCATCTGGCGCGTCCACGCGGAACCAGAATACGGTCTACGTTCGCGGGTTTGCTAATACTTCCTTGAGTCGCGATTTCTTCCCGTCGTCTTATCGAGCGGACACGTACAACACGGAGCGCCTGACCTTTTCGCGCGGCCCGAATTCGATCCTCTTCGGTATCGCTCAGCCGGGTGGGATTACCAACTCCCAGTCCAAGCGGGCCCGCTTTGGCAATGTGGGCGAAGTGTCCAATCGTTTGGATGACAATGGTAGTGTTCGCTTCAGCTTCGACTACAATACACCGGTCGTAGAGGATGTGCTTGCTTTTCGAATCGCCGGTCTGGATTACAGAAATAAATACTGGCGAGAACCCGAACACGAAGAAGGGACCCGTCTCCACTTGGCTACCAAATTCAAGCCCTTTGGCAAAAGCGAAGGAGAATGGAGCGATTTCGAGATCAACCTGACTTACGAGGACGGAGAGACCGACTCCCAACGAGCGAGCTTGAATGAGCCGATTTGGGATGGATACACGCCTTGGGTGAACGCGGGAAAACCGATAGTAGAAACAATCGGAGCGACGACTTCCGGTAACAATCCCGACGGAGGAATCGAGTCGGTTATCAATCGCCGCCAATTGTACGATATTTCGCAAACGCTTGGGGGCACGCCCGTGCCTACTATGAGCTGGCGCCGCATGGCCAGAGGCGCTCGTCCAGGAACGGACCTAGGGCGCCAGACGTCTTTGCTCGATGAGAGCCTCATGCCTTACGATGTGAATTGGCTGGGTGGATCGCGTCGTTACACCGACGACTTTGAAACTTTCCAAGTCTTCATGAATAAGTCGTTTTTCAAGGACTTGCACATCGAGCTGGCCTACAACTTTCAAGACTACAATCGCGTATCGATCGAGGAAATTCGGGGACGTAATCTTTATGTCGATGTGAATCGGTTTCTGCCTAACGGCGATGATAATCCAAATGTGGGCTTGCCCTACATCGACACCAACATCGTCCGCAATCAGCCTTTTGGGCAAACGCGCATTACGAGTCTGCGCTACTCTGCGTCCTATCAAATCCGATTCAATGAATCGGAAGGTTGGGCGAAGCATCTCGGCCGCTTGCGCCTTGCCGCCTCGATCGAAGAGCAAGCCGAGCTGCTGGATCGACAATGGATTCAGCTGTCGAACGTGACTCCGCTGCTCACGAATTCGACGCAGGGATTGACGGGCGCGAATGCGTTCCCAGGGGCCATTCGCAATGCCCAGAATCGGGTTAATTTCCGCCACTACGTTGATCCCGCTAATGGGCAGTTTATCATTCCTGCCGCATCCGAAAAGTATGGAGAAGCGCTTTACGCCGGGGATGCGATCCCGTCGACTGCGGATGCTGGCGGCGTTACGGCGGCATTCATCGCCGATTTCCCGGGATTCAATAATAGGACGGAAAACAGTTCGGAGCTGTTTGCGGCCCAATGGTTCTTCTTGAATGACCGAGTGATCGCTACCTATGGCGAGCGTGAGGATACGCAGGATTCATGGAATTCGAATGGAATTATCGGCGCGGCATCGGATCCGGTAACCGGTCTGAGACCCTTCCCGCGCGGCTTTGACCCGCGCGACGATCCCAGCAGCCTGATCAGCCGTACGGGCAAGCCGGCGACCAAGGGCATCGTAGCCTATCCGCACGAGACTATCGGCCTATTCTATAATGAGTCTGACAATTTCATCCCTGTAGGGCAGCAGTTCGACATAAGGGGGGATGTGTTTCCGAACCAAACGGGTGACGGCAAGGATTACGGATTTAAATTCTTCCTTTTTGATAACTCCTTGGTGGGTTCGATCACTTGGTTCGAAACCTCGGCAGTCAACCAGGCTTCGGGACACATTCGGGCGGGAGCCGGTGGCATTGCGACGCCTCAATTTCCCGCTACGACAGCGCGAATTTGGGATGTCGTTAATGGTATAACCGGCGACGACAAATACCTAGCGACTCCCTATACTTACGACCTCGGCCCATTCTTCAATGCGCTGCAGGATATCGATTCGGAGGGCGTCGAGTTTCAAATGACTTGGAACCCGAATCCGCAATGGAGGGTACTGTTCAACTACAGCGAACAGGAAGGCGTTTTCGGGGAAGTCGGTCCCAGAATGTATGAATACTTCACCGAGTTCGTGCCTAGCGAAATCCTTCCAGAGTGGAGAGATGAGCCAACGGAATCCGAATTCGTTTACCGGTCGGGTACCGTTACGAATCTGGGAGAGCTGGTCGATGCTGCCATTGCCGATATCGAGCGTGTGAGAACACTGTCAGGCTCGGCAGATACGAGACAGCCATTGAGCTCGGCCAATTTGGTGGCGACCTACTCGTTTGCTCCGGACAGTCGCTTGAAAGGCTGGTCGATCGGCGGCAATGCGCGTTGGCGAGACGATCGGTTCATCGGATTCCCGCGCGGCGCGGATGGATTCTCGGTCGATTCGAGCAATCCCTACAAGGGCGGCTCCGAAACGATGATCGATGGATTGATTCGCTATCGCACGAAGATTTTCAATGACGTCAGCTGGAGTCTTCAGCTCAATATCCGCAATCTGTTGGATAAGGATGATTTGCTTCCTGCCCGGACGGTTCAGAATGGCGACCCGACCATCGCTCGCTATACCTTCCAAACGCCGCGGACCTTCCTCCTAACCAACACATTTAAGTTCTAAAGCGTTTTCAGTTTTAGTTTTTCGATGCCGGGCCGATTCGAGCCCGGCATTTTTATAAATAGACCAGGCTTTATAAAAAAAATGACCTGGCGAAGAGTCGAAACAACGAAGCTGATTGTATAAAATCCTGGGGACTCTACGTTGATAATAATATATGCCTTTTTCCAGACGCCAGTTCGCAAAGTTGGGAGTTTTGACCGGAATGGGAGCCCTTATGGATTCGAGTTATCATCTGGTCGCCACGCCCTTGGCTGGTGAACTGGACCGGAATCAACCAGGTAGAAAGTCCGACTTGGTTATCACCAACGTCGAACAGTTTGTGGTACAGGTACAGGATCGGGGAGAAGAGATTCGGCGTGGCGAGGTCCGGCGGCATTTTGTCTACAAGATTTCCACCAACTCCGGGATCACTGGATACAGCTTCGGTCGAAGCCATCCGGTAGAAAATCTACCGCGTGTTCGTGAGATCCTGATCGGAAAGGATCCGTTTGCGGTTGATCAGTTTATTGCGGAGGGCCTTTGCCAAGTCGGCAGTTGGGAGCACGCTGTCTGGGATGTGGTGGGCAAGGCCCTGGAAATGCCGGTGCACCGTTTACTGGGCGGAGCGGTCAGGGACAAGATTCGGGTTTACCTGACTATCGTTTGGCCAGGCAAGGGTGACCAGTCGGATGTGCCGTTTGAGCGACAGGCCGAGGATATCAAGTTTTTCCAGGATAAAGGTTTTAAAGGCGTTAAGATCCGTTGCTGGCGGCCCAATATCATGGATGACGTGGAGGCCTTAAAAGAGATCCGGCGCGTGGTCGGTCCTGACTTTCCCGTCATGTTCGACCGCACCGGGCAGCGGGCACCCTGGGTGTGGTCCTACGACGAAGCGCTGAAGGTTGCTCGTGGCATGGAGGAACACGGGGCCTATTGGCTGGAAGAACCCTTTGAGCGGGAAAACTATACTTCGTCGTTTCGCGATTTACTTCCGCTGGAGCAATCTCCATCCTACCAATCCATTCCCCGATCGGCCAAACTGCGAAAAGAAGTCGGGCTCCGAATCACTGGTGGGGAAGGGGACAACGACACGCGTCTGTTTGCCCATTATCTGGCGGAGGATGCTTTCGATATTCTGCAGCCGGATGTGATATTGGCCGGAGGTATTCTGGTCTGTAAGCAGATTTCCGATATGGTCCGGGCTTTTGACAAGCCGATTCGGATGGTGCCGCACGGAATCCATGGACTGCCTTTGGCCGGCTTCCTCCAAGTGGCAGCCTTTTCACCCACCACCCATTGGCAGGAACTGGTGATGACCTCGCCGGGGATGCTGCCGGAGGAAACCCTCGCTCCTGGAAAGCGGCTTCTAAAAAATAAGGACGTTTTCGGTATCGAAGATGGCTATATGTCCATCCCGCAGGGTCCGGGTCTTGGCCTGGAGGTCGATGAAGCAGCGCTCGACCACTACAGAGTACGACCGGAAAAGGGGAGTTTCGCGCAATGACCCTCTCACCTAATCGTTGGAAGCTAATTTGCCTAGCGCTTTTATGGCCGTTATGGTCCGAAGCTAGCGAAAAGATGAACGTGC
>JAJFLS010000341.1 GCA_021772595.1 Opitutales bacterium | reverse complement strand
CGATTTGAGAGTGGAGCTCCAAGACGAACGCTACTTTATCATTCTAATGGCCTACGATTACGAAAAACTGAGGACCGCAAAAGAAGCGGAACTACTCTGGACCACTCGGTTCAGCGTCCCCGCGATCGGCACGAACTTCGTGGACGCCTACCCCGCTTTAGCTCGCGCCGCAACCGCCTACTACGGCACTAGCCTCGAAGAATACGCGAAATCAAGAACTCACTTCGGAACCGGAAGCGTCGACCTCGGGGAGCTCGAAACCCTTGGACTCGCGGAAGAAGAAACCTCCGAGACCGAAGAATAGCGTCGAGCGCGAACAGCAAGCGAAGCTCGGGAAAATTGTCCCGTGTTCGTAGTTGTGATTAGGACGAAAAGCATCAGTGTTTTTTCAAATGCGCAATTTCGCCAATCGATTCCCGTCACTTAGCTTCCTTTCAATCACCGCCGCGATCCTGCTGGTCGCCTTTCAATCTGCAGTCGCAGCGTCGCCAGAGGAAACTGCCGCTAAACTCGCCCAGCAAGCGATCGATACTTCGCTCGCTCTCGAAATCACGACCGACCTCACGACAGAGATCGGTCCGCGGCTTTACGGATCAGCGAGCGAGAAGCGCGCTGTCCAATGGGCAATGAAGCGATTCGAGCGCTACGGATTCGACAAAGTCTGGAGCGAGCCTTTTCCCGTTGAGCGCGGATGGGAACGCGGATTGGAGACGGCGGCCATTACCAGCCCGGCACCTCAAAATCTAGTGATCACCGCTTTAGGCGGAAGCGTCGCGACACCGCTCGAAGGCATCGAAGCCGAAATCGCTCTCTTTAAGACCATCGCGGATCTCCTCGCGCAACCCGAAGGTTCGTTGACGGGAAAAATCGCCGTCGTTACCCAGCCAATGGGAATCGGCGAATACGGAAAGACCGCGGGCCCAATCCGCTCAGCCGGACCTTCCGAAGCGGCGAGCCGCGGCGCGGTCGCTTTTCTGATGCGATCCGCAGGCACTGACAACGACCGCATGGCCCACACCGGAGGCACCAGCTACCGTTCCGGCGTACCCCGCATTCCCGCAGCCGCGCTTTCCGTACCGGACGCCCAGCAACTCGACCGGCTTTCCGAACGCGCCGATTCTATTCGTATCAAGATTGTCCTGACGCCTCGAGATCTCGGAACGGTGACCAGCCAAAACGTCATCGCCGAAATTACAGGCAGCGAGAAACCAGAGGAAATCGTGCTCCTGGGAGCCCACATCGATTCCTGGGATTTGGGAACTGGAGCGATCGACGATGGGGCCGGCGTAGGCATCGTCATGGCCGCCTCGAAATTGATACGCGACCTCCCGCAACGTCCTAAACGCACTCTGCGCGTCGTCTTGTTCGGAGCCGAGGAGATCGGAATCGTCGGCGGCCGTTTCTATGCCGAGAGCCACAAGGCCGAGCTACCAAACCACATCATAGCCGCCGAAGCCGACGCCGGCCAAGGACCCGTCCACACGTTCAACATCGGTGTTGGCAATCCGCTTGAGCCCACTCTTTCAACGATCCGCGATGCGCTGAAACCTCTCGGCGTCCAAGCCGGACGCGCCAAGTCGCGCGGCGGCCCGGACATCGGTCCGCTCTCCGAAGTGGATGTACCTGTCGTCGGCCTCGACATGTTCACGGAAGACTACTTCGATTTGCATCACACCGCGAACGACACCATCGACAAGATCAAGCCAGAACGCATCAACCAAAGCGCCGCGGTCTACGTCGCATTCGCCTATCTCGCGACGGAGTTGGGCGGCTACTATCGAGCCCAACCGTAGATCATCCGCTGACTGCCGATCTACGTTGACCCGACTTGAGCTCTGTCTAAATCTGTTGAAGCGATCATGGACCCCACAGACGCAGAAGACGACGAGTTAGTAAACGCTCCCGCATCGATACTTTTCGACGCGCTGCTGGAGCAAACCCAGGACCAAGTCTACTTCAAAGACCGGAAGAGCCGTTTCGTGCGGGCCAGCGATGCCGTGCCAGCAAAATTCGGCCTCAATTCCGTCTCCGAACTGATCGGTAAAACGGACTTCGATTTCTTCAGCGAGGAACACGCGAGAGAGTCTTTCGAGGACGAGCAGCGCCTTATGCTCAATAACGAGAAACTTATCAACATTACCGAAAAAGAAACTTGGCCCGACGGAAGCGTCACATGGGCCACCTCCACAAAAATACCGCTCTATCTCGGATCCGGCAACGTCGTCGGAATCATGGGCATCACGCGCGACATCACAGAGCAGGTCAACGCCCAGCGCGAGCTAGAAAAAAACCGGGAATTGCTCAAGCGCAAGAACGAGATCATGGAAACCGATTTCGAAAACGCGCGCCGTATCCAGATTCGCCTGATACCTGGAACGATCCCGGATCTGCCTTTCGCAGAGCTTGCGGTTCTGAACTTAAGCATGACGGAAGTTAACGGCGACGTTATTACGTTTCCCACAGCCTCGGACGATCGCCTGTCCTTTCTTCTTGGAGACGTGAGCGGACACGGAGTATCCGCAGGATTGTTCACTATCCTCATAAAGCATCTGGCAGACTTCTACATGCCCGACGAATTCGATCATCTTGAAAAGGCGTTGATTACCCTCGACCAGCATCTTCAAGGACTCATCCCTGCCGGATTCGTCGCGACTCTAGTGGGCTCTCTCGTTCCGACAACCGATGGCCGCGCTCATTTGTCGTTGGCCAACGCCGGCCAGCCTTCAGCGCTCTGGTTCAAGAGCGAATCCTCGTCCGTTGAAGTTGTGAAATTGCTTAGCGAAAACGTCATCGGGCTCGGGATCTGCGAAGAAGTCGAATGCTCGACTTACGAACTCAATCCCGGTGATTGCTTTCTTTTCATGTCCGACGGCGTCATTGAATGCCGCAATAATGAAGGCGTCGAACTCGGCTTGGAAGGGATTATCCAACCCTTTCAGCAACTCGCAGAATCGCCGATCGATGATATCGTCGATCAACTACATAAATTCCTTAGCGAATACAGCGCCGGCGACTTTCCCCAGGACGACACATCGATCATCGCCTTAAGAGTAAAGCGCCCTTAACTCCGTCTATTCCCGAGATCCGACCGAAGAGACTTGGTCGCCACTTCCTAGCCACCTCTCGAGAAGCTTGGTCAGCTTCGAAAGCGTAAACGGCTTCGACACCCAATCGTCCATACCAGACTCGAAATAGACATCCGCGTCTCGCGTAGTCACATGAGCCGTCACCGCAACAATGGGCGTACGCCGCTCTCCCGACTCCATATTCCGAATCGCCTTTGACGCTTCGAATCCATCCATCCGAGGCATCTTAATATCCATTATGATTAAATCGAACTTGCTCTTACCGAACGCCTCCACTGCCTCAAGCCCGTCGTTTACGCACACAACCTCTTGTCCGAATCCAACAAGCAATGCGCGCCCCAATTCCTGATTCACCAGCTCGTCTTCCACCAGTAAAACACGACCCGATCTCTGAGCCACCGCTCTGGGAGGATCCGGATCGACTCGACCCATATCTTCGCCCTTTGCCACCTTCACCGGAACCTCAAACCAAAAGCAGCTCCCCACATTCTTTTCACTGCGATAGTGGATCGCTCCGCTCATCGCATCGACAATCTTTCTAGAAATCGCCAAGCCTAGACCCAACCCCCCGTGCTCCCTCGTCAAGCTGGCATCAATTTGCTTGAATGGCTTGAACACCTCTTCCTCGCTATTTGCAGTGATGCCAATCCCCGTATCCTCTACTTCGATACGCAAACAATAATCGCCGTTAGCTTCCTTCTTCAAAAAGGATCGAATCGCGACGGATCCCTCGATTGTGAATTTGACTGCATTCGCGACAAGGTTTAGCATGACCTGCTGCAGTTTCACTCGATCCGACTGTATTATGAGTCTATCCTTTTCAGCATTCCCATCAACCTGATGAGCATAAGTTAATTCGACGCCTTTCGATTGAGCTTCCTCCTTCAACAATCCAACCACGTCTTTGCAAATTTCACGATAGTCGATCCAATCCCCGCTCAGGGAGACGACGCCGCGCTCTATCCGACTGTAGTCCAATACATCGTCGATCAGTCCCAGCAAATGCTCTGCCGAGTGCTTTATCAGCTTCAATCGCCTGACGTCATCGCGGTCCTCTCTTTCGCCAATCATCATTTCCACGTATCCGATAATTGGATTAAGAGGCGTACGTAACTCATGACTGATCACCGACAGGAAATCGTTCTTGGCCTTGCTAGACGATTCCGCCTGCTCTTTCGCCTGCAGAATCTCATTTTCGTACAACTTCCTGTCTGTAATATCGTGGGCGAGGAAAAGTATATGCTCTCCTAGGTGCTTTGTGCCCGGTACCCATCTCATTGAGATCATCGCGTATATCGGCTCCCCTCCAATCCGCTTCAACCAGCAATCACATGAGATCGGCCTCTTATCGCTCACTTCGTCGTGAATGAAGGACTCAACCTTGAGGTCTCCGCTCTCCCCATCCATGACATTCATCAAACGGGTTCCCTCCAGCGACGACCAGTCGCTTCCCAGCATTTCGAGCAACCGAGGGTTGGCCTGTTTCCATCTGAACTCGGTATCCAATATCCCAGCGCCTACGATACCCATTTCGAAATACCCTCGAAACCGCTCCTCGTTCGAACGTATAACATCGTCGCGCGATTCGATCTCCGCCATCATTTCGTTAAATGCATCCACCAGGCGACCCGTCTCATCTTCCGATATCCGCTTGTGCCGCGTAGAAAAATCGTGCTCCGACGCGATTCGCTGGGCGGTCTTAGCGAGCTCTTGTATGGGTCGAGAAAGCTCCATCCCCAAACGGGCAGCCAACCATATCGCCAATGCTATCGAGAAAGTGAGCAAAGCGAGCAAGACTCCGGTACGCGCCGACAGAAACGTCTGCATCTCTCGAGTGTCGGCCATAAGCACGACCTCCCCAATCCTGCGTCCCCCAACCAACACAGGCGTGTTCACGACAATCTTCTCTCCGTCGAAAACATTCTCAGCTCCATACAGAGGCGGGGCAATCTCCGTATCCATGTCGGGTCGTCGATACTCAGCTAGCAATGTTCCGTTTTCCTGATACACTCTTGCGACCAACACGAATTCGCGTTGCGACAGCATGCTAATGATCTCGCTGGAATCAAATTCGTCTTTGAAAGTGATCGCCGCCTCTAGATTGCTCGCGAGCATGCGGCCGGTCGCTTGATACTCGGCAATCAAGCGACTCCTAAAGAAGCTCGCCTCGATCGCAAAGGAAATGAACATCGAAAGCGATACGACCAGCAAGCTCACCCCAGATATCAGTACGATCAGTTTCCTGCGGAGCGACGCTCTTAAGCAGCAATCCCGTATCCAATTCACCAACCTGTAGATTTGCCTCTTCATCGATCAATCACCCTTTCCGCCAATCGCAACAGTTTCGCCCTAAACTCGATCCCACGCTCACGCGCCCGTCCAATATTAATTTCAAATCGCAGCCGCTTCTGCCGCTTAACGAAATTCACCATGCCCCCCATTTCGAGAAATCCATCGAACGAGCCCATCAGCACCACAGGCCTAACTCCGACCCGCCTGATCGTTTCGGCAACGCCGCTCTCATTCCATCCGCTGAAAAACACCA
>JAJFLS010000035.1 GCA_021772595.1 Opitutales bacterium | reverse complement strand
CTTCGCCGGCCTCGCATCAAGAACGAAGAAGCACGTAACGTGTCGCTTCTAACGATCCGAACACGACCACATTTAAAAAAAATCACCGAATTTAAAACTCGTCCCTCAAAACACTCTCATCCCCTGGCAATGCGAAGACGTACAGGCTGCCGCACCGCAGGGCAAAGACCGCTAGGAGCGAATACGCGGACTGGAATCGCAATAAGACCTCAGTCGCCCAAATCGAACCAACCAAAAACCCGCCTCCAAAGCTCCAAAAACAGCGCCACGCCACGAACTTCCCCGCCAGATCTAGTCCAAACTCCCAAACAACTCCACTTGAAGACGCCGTTTCCCTCTCCCCTATATAATAGAGTCAACCGCGCTCCTCCTGCCTAGCAGACGGAACCCCCACCGTAGCTGCGATCGTTGATCATCGGCCTCAGCTTAAGCGAGAAGCGACGGTTCGGTGAGCGTAGGAGCCTGCTTGCAGGCGATCATTCCCCTGGGTATTGGCGAAGAGAATCGCCTGCAAGCAGGCTCCTACACTCGAGAAAACGCATTAAGTTGACGCCTATGATCACTGATCGCGGTAAGTCCAACCAGCTATTCCGTAATCATCGATCGCCGCGACAGTAAGATAATCGAAGGAAGAACAGCCTCTATGAACCGGCAATTCCAGTAGCGGCGGAAAGAAACCCACCCCAGCGCTCCTCAACCCGCATTCCGCGCTCGCCAATCCTAGAAATTTGAACAGATTCGCAGAATTCGCTTCCAATAAAGAGCATTGCGTCAGAGATAGAATCCATTAACCAACCTCCTTCTAGTAACAGAACAGCAACACCCATAGAGCTTTGGAAATCAAAGAAATCAAACAGATCGTTGACCTAATGAAGAAATCCGAACTTTCGGAATTCGCGATCGAAGAAGAAAATTTTAAGCTGAAGATCAAGCGCGACACCGGCCGAGAATCCCAGCCGCAAATCGTGTCTTACGCTCCGGCTCCCCAGGTCATACAGCCCGCCGCCGAGGCGGCAGCGCCCGCTCCGATCTCCGCTTCCGAAGACGACAACGGCGTCTACATAACCTCTCCCATGGTGGGAACCTTCTACACCGCGCCCTCCCCGGAGAGCCCGCTGTATGTGAAACCTGGAGACAGCGTCACCGGGGATACGATCGTATGTATCATAGAGGCGATGAAGATCATGAACGAGATCCAGGCGGAGCAAACCGGTTCGATCGCGGAGATTCTCGTTGAGAGCGGCCAGCCCGTCGAGTACGGCCAGCGCCTATTCCGCCTAAGCTAGGATCTAAATACGAGCATTCCCCGACCAGTCATTGGCAGCCCGTTTCCGATCCGGCTGCCAAACTATTTCAACGACTCTTTCTCATGCAGAAAATCCTAATCGCCAACAGAGGTGAAATCGCGCTGCGAATCGTGAGAGCCTGCCGCGAACTCGGCATCAAAACGCTCGCCGTGTATTCCGAAGCCGACGTGGAGTCTCTCCACGTGCAGCTCGCCGACGAAGCCATTTGCATCGGCGGCCCGCAAAGCTCCGAAAGCTACCTGAGGGCCGACCGAATCATAAGCGCCGCGGAAATCGCCGACGTGGACGCGATCCACCCCGGCTACGGATTCCTTTCCGAAAACGCGGATTTCGCCGAGCAATGCGAGTCCTGCAAAATCAAATTCATCGGCCCCTCCGCCACCGCCATCCGAAAGATGGGAGACAAGGCGGTCGCCAAAGAAACCGTCCGGGCCGCTGGAGTGCCGGTCGTAGGCGGCAGCGAAGGCACGATTTCCGAGGAAGACGAAGCGGCCAAAATCGCCTCGGACATCGGCTATCCCGTCATCATCAAGGCAGTCGCCGGCGGCGGCGGGCGCGGCATGCGCGTCGCCCGCAACGACGTCTCCCTCCGAAAAGAGTTCCACGTCGCCCGCAACGAAGCGGAAAAGTCCTTCGGCAACGGCGAAGTCTACATCGAGAAATTCATCGAGAACCCGCGGCATATCGAATTCCAGATCCTGGCGGACCAACAAGGAAACGTGGTCCACCTGGGAGAGCGCGATTGCTCGATCCAGCGGCGCCACCAGAAGCTCATCGAGGAAGCGCCCTCCCCGTTCGTCAACGAAGATCTCCGGCAACGCATGGGCGAGGCCGCCATCAACGCGACCAAAGCCGCCGACTACGAAGGCGCTGGCACGATCGAGTTTCTCGTCGATAAACACGGCGATTTCTTCTTCCTCGAGATGAACACCCGCATCCAGGTCGAGCATCCCGTCACCGAAGAAGTCACCGGCATCGACCTGATCAAGCAGCAGATTCTCATCGCGAGCGGCGAGGAACTCACCTTCGGCCAGGACGAAATCCAGATCAATTACCACGCCATCGAATGCCGCATCAACGCCGAGGATCCCGCGCGGAACTTCATCCCGAGCCCCGGCTGCATCGATCTCTACTACGCTCCCGGAGGCCACGGCGTACGCGTTGATTCACACGCTTACGGAGGCTACCAAATCCCCCCTTACTACGACAGCATGATCGGGAAATTGATCACCTACGGACGCACCCGCGAAGTCGCGATCGAACGCATGTACCGCGCCTTGAGCGAGTACATCATCCGCGGCGTCAAAACCACTATCCCTCTCCAGAAGGCGATCGTCCAGTCCTCCCAGTTCCAATCCGGCGATTTTACCACCAGTTTCATGGAAGACTTCCTGGAGCGAAAACCCAAATTCGACTAAACCGGCAGGCGATCCCGGGGAAACAGGAAGTTTTTCGATAAATCGCCTCTTCGCTTGAAACAAGCCCCGAATCAGGCGACTCTCATAACCAATTCCCAATTCTTAAATCTCAATTCATACTTTAAAAAATGGACTCGCAAGAAAGCACTATAGAGACAGGAGAGGACACCGGCGGCTCTCTCGGACAAATCAAAGTCAACCACACCGTCGTTTCCACCATCGTCAAGATGGCCGCGATCAACGTCCACGGCGTGCTCGCCGTCGGCGGCAGCTTCGTGGAGAACTTCATCGCCCAGATCTCCAGCAAGGAATCGGACAAAGGCGTCCGCGTTTCCGAAGACGAAGCCGGAAACTACCAAATCGAGATTCGCGTGTTGATGGAATACGGCGTAGAACTCGCCAAAACCGCCGAAAATCTCCAGATGATCGTCGCCAAGCAAGTCACCAACATGACCGGCAAGCCCGTCGCCAACGTCGACGTGATCATCGAAGGCGTTAAAATGGCCAGCGAAATAGAAGAGAAGTCTTCCGAAGACGCCGAGTAGCCCTTTACAACCAAAGCTCTTGGCATGACCGATATCTTCAAACAAGCCAACGAGCTCCTCGACCAGCTCCCGCCCTACGCGTTGGTGGGCATCTTCGTCGTTTTCGTCCTCATCATCATCGGTCTCGGACGCATCCTCAAAAAGCCCCCTGCCCGACTTACCGCGTTCTCAAGCGAGACCGGATCAGTTCTGGTCTCGAGAAAAGCTCTCCAGGACCTCATCCGCCAAACCTGCCGCCGAGACGATGCCGTCCTAGCCGCCCGGCCCGTGGTCAAAATAACAGGCTCGAAAATCAATACCCGGGTCGATTTGCGCCTGGCCTCACCCGAAAATCTCAAGGAAACCAGCGAACGGCTACAGGCGCGCATTTCCGGGCTTCTCCAGAAATCGCTGAACTTCGACCAGATCGGCAATATCGAGATAATGGTTACAAGCTTCGGAAAAACCGACGTCGACGTGGCCGCCCCTCCTCAAGAGCCCGCTCCGGAAGCCGAAGACGCCACGCCAAGCAAAGATCCTATTCCGGAACAGGAAGAAGCGGACGACGAAGAGCCAGGCGATTCGCCGGAAAAGCCAAACCAAGGCTGACTCAGCTCCCTTCAAGGATCTCCAGCGTCGTTGCCGTATCCAGGCGATAGAGATGGCAGTCCGCGAATTTTTGTTCGAGGTTCCACGCTCCAGGCACGTCCTTCTCGAGGACCTTCTGCTCTTTCCACTCGAACATGAACAAAGGAGCGTAAACGGGAATGCCCTTCCGGTCCGCCTCCCTCACGACGAGCTCCCAAGCATCGGGAGTCAGGGCGTCGTAGCGGATCAACGGATTCGACAGGTAGTAGTAGACGTTTCCGCTTAGCTGCATCGTCACCATTATCGCCTCCCGCTCCGCATTTTCTTCGGCCCAGTTCCTGAACTTCATGTAAATGTCATCGTTCCGGTGCTGCAGGTACACTAATCGCTGATTCCAATCCCCCTCCCATTTCACAACGCCGACAAGCACAAGCGCAGCGAAGACCAACCCTAACCACGGTCTCCCGAATCGATTAGCCACGTTTTCGCTCAAGTATTGTAATACCGAATACCCAGTTATCGCGACCGCCGGAAACACGAGAATGATAAATCGAATGCTCCACCAGGTCTCTCCTGAATGATAGTAAAACGCGTAGAAAAGGACTGGCGGCGCCATCCAGAGCCATAGCATAGTCAGCATCGCTGCCTTTTTCCGTATCCAGAAAACCGATCCGACCGCTGCGAGAACGACGAGCGGAGTGAGATTAACGCCAAGCCAATAGCCGAAGTGCTTCATTGTCCCCGCAAAATACTCCTGCTTGAAAAGTCCCCAGTGTCCCACGTATCCAGTTTCCAACGGCCCACCATAAAGCGTCGTGTTTACGTAGAAAAGGAACGCAGCTCCTGGCAAGCCCGACAAAGCTATAAAGATATATCGATTGATCGGTGTTGATTTCCACAACAGCGTCGCGAGCACGGGCAAAGCGATCAGAAAGTTCGGAAGCCGAGTGATCACGAGAAGCGAGAAGACCAAGCCGAGTAGAATCGCGTATCCAAGCCCGCGACCCGCCTTCAAGGAAAGCAAGAGACAATATACCGCCAAACACGCAGACATAACATCCGTCAGAGGCTTAAGGGCCATGAACACGTAAACCGGACCAAGACCGACTCCGACCGCCGCCACAAGCGCCCACCACTCCGTCAAACCCAATTCCCGGCCAAGCAGAAAAACGCCTAGCGGAGTCGCGATCGCAATCAAGACAATCACCACCAAGACAGACGCTTCAGACCCGAGAAAGACATCGAAAAACGCAATCGTCAGCGGAAGCCCGAACGGGTAGGTGGGATACTGACGCTCGAGATCCGGCTGAACAAGAAAGCCCAGCGGCTGGTAGCAATGTCGAGGAATGCTCTCCAAAGGCAGATCTCCAATCGGCCTGACCTCTCCGGACAAATCCCCTTCAAGCAGCAGCCGAGCATTGTGCAAGTAGCCGCTCGAATCCGAGTCGCCCGCAAAAGGCATCGAGGCGCGCTCGATCTTCAACGCGCTGAATAGCAAAAAACCGAGAAGCAATATCCGGGCGATTGCCTTCTCCCAAAATTCAGCGTTACTATACAATCGCGGCAATTCCATGAAAGTCAGATCTCCAGACTAGATTGCCTCGTAGTGGCGAACGCAACATCGTTCAACAAATTCTGCTCGTCGAAAAAGCGCGAATCCTCAATATTCCGAGCCACGCAAACGACACTCCTTATGGTGAACCCGATTAATCAACCCGCAACCCAGCGCTCTCTCAGCGAAACGCGCTACTACGGAATTCTGGACACAGGCTACGTCGCTCCCGGCGACTGGATCGACAAGTTCCACGCTCTCATTCGAGGCGGCGCGAAAACCGTTCAGGTCCGGGCCAAGAAAGAAACTCAAGACCAGCGACGCGAACTGCTAGCTCAAGTCGTCCGCCTAGCCGCATCGCTTGAGAACGCCGAGCAACCCGCCATCATCGTCAACGACGACCTTTCGCTCGCCACCGAATTTCCTGACGTCGGCCTCCACATCGGCCAAGACGACACCCCTCCGCAAGAAGCGCGCGATCGACTCGGCCCGGGCCGCATCCTAGGACTTTCGACTCATTCCGTCGCCCAAGCGAAGGCCGCCATGGATCTCCCCGCTGGCGTGCTGGACTACTTCGCCGTCGGCCCGGTTTTCGCGACCCAAACCAAACCCGACTACGAGCCTGTCGGGCTCGAACTCGTCAGTTGGGTCGCGTCGCAGAAGCCGTCGCTCCCATTCTTCTGCATCGGCGGAATCAATCGCTCCAACGCCCATCAAGTCGCCGCCGTCGGAGCCCGCCGCGTCGTAACCGTTTCCGACGCGCTTCTCGACAATGACACCGCCCAGGCGGTCCGCGAAACGATCGCTCTTCTACCAAAGTGAAACCGAAGCCGCTCTGGATAACGCTCTACGCCCTCGTCGTCGTCAGCTACCTGTTTAGCGTCGCCCGGTTTTGGGATGGCGAAACCAGATTCACCGAACTCATCATGTTCGGCGAGGTTCACGAGCAGAGATCCCTCTCGGAAATCAAGGAAACGCCTCGCGACCTCTATCCGGATTCGACCGGCTACGACGCCCAGTTCTACGCCCAAATCGCCGTCGACCCCACGCTGCGAAACCCCGAGCTTCCTCAGGCCGTCGATAACCTCCCCTATCGTGCTCGCCGCATCGGGATGCCGCTTGTCTCCTGGATCTTCGGATTCGGCGATCCCGGGCGCGCCCTGACGATTCTCGCCCTGATAAATCCCCTCGCCTGGATTGGATCCGCTCTCCTTCTTCTCAAATGGCTCCCGCCCGCGAATTTCCAGAATTTCGTCCGCTGGGCCGGATTCCTCCTCGGCCTCGGAATGGTCGTCAGCACTCGCTACGCGCTCCCCGACGGTCCAGTCGCCTTTCTCATCATTCTCGCAGTCTATCTGCATCAACGAGAAAAGCCGCTCGCCAGTGCTCTTGCCGTCTCTCTCGCCTGTCTCACCAAAGAAACCAGTCTCCTCGCCAGTGCCCTCTTCGCCCCTTCAAAAGACGAACTCGCGGCCAAATGGAAGCGCATCGCCCTCCAGTGCGCGATCATCGTCGTCCCGATCGCTCTCTGGGTCCTCTATATACACTTTACGCTATCGGCCGAAAACGGAAACCTCTCCGGCAGTCGAAACTTCGCATATCCATTTCAAGGATACTTCGCGAAATGGGTCGAAATAATCGACTACGCGCAAAACGGGAAAAGCTGGAAGACCGCCGCAATCGCAGTCTCCGCCCATATCGCGATGAGCCTATACATCCTCTTTCTGTTGTTCAAGCCGCAGCCCAAAGATCCCTGGTGGCGAATCGGAATCGGATTCGCCATCCTGGGAGTTTTTCTCGGACCCGCGGTTTGGGAAACTTATCCCGGAGCGACCTGCCGCGTATTGCTCTGCATACACCTCGCCTTCAACATGCTCGTCCCGCGAAAGAAAGTCTGGCTCGCAATACTATTAGTAGCAAATCTCGCCGCCATCAACTTCCCAAGAACCATGCGACTCCAATCAGAGATCCCTCAAAAAGTCAGCTCGATTGAGACATCACAAAGCGAAACTGCAATCGCCTATCAAATGGAGTAAAGAACCTCTCCGAAACGAGGGTCTTGAAAAGCCGCTTACCAGTAGCTCAGTGCTTTAGCCTGAGCCGCAACCAGATTCAAAACTCAGGCTGAAGCGCTGAGCTACTGTGTTTGCTCGAACACCAATTCGTTGCTCCGCTCCCGCAACACCTCCTTCGCATAAAGGCCGACCAGCAATGCCGACGCTGCGCATTCATCGCGACGACCAACCCCCCATCCTTTCGCTAACCATCCTTCACCAAAGTCACGCTCGCCCACTCGTCCAGCAAATCTACGGAGAGATTCGCCCAGCATCCTTCCTTGCGAAAGTGAGCCGCCACGTCGGCAGCCTCCACTCCCAGAATTCCACTAAGGATCAGCCAGCCCCCGGGAGCGACCGAGTCGACCAGCAACCGGGAATTCGCAACCAGCACATTCGCCAAAATATTCGCCATCAGACAATCCGCACCTTCCGGCTCCAGTCCCTCTTCAAGTCCGCCCTCGAAAAACCGGATTCCATCGACTCCGTTAATCGCCGCGTTTTCTTTGGCGATCCGAACCGCGTCCGTATCGACATCGAATCCGGCAACGCTTCCGTAGCCAAGCTTCGCGCCCGATATCGCCAGAATCCCCGATCCGCAACCTGCATCAATTAAGCGCTCAGCGCTCGCGTCGCGACCGCTTTCCTTGAACGCGATCAACTGCTCCACGCACAGACGCGTCGTCCCGTGATTTCCCGTTCCAAACGCCATGCCCGGATCCAGCCAAACCGCCTCGTCCCCTTCCGGCAACTCGTATTCATTCTTCAGCCACAGAGGAGCCCAATGCAGATTTCCGATGGACCATGGCTTGAAGTGCTCTTTGTAGCTTTCCTTCCAATCCTTGTCCTCCAGCTCGGCTACCTCCAGGCGGCCCTCGATTTGAGCTAGCGCTTCGAAAGCCGCCTTCCCCTCTAGGGCCTCCTTTTCGTTCTCGAAAACTCCTTGGACAAAATACCCCCTGTCTTCGAAATTCTCATACAAATTCCAATGCTCCATCCCCTCCGATTCGAAAATCAGATTCTCGACCCCTTCGAATTCCTCCCGCGTCAATTTCGCCTTAACTTCGAACATTACCTAAATTAAGAAGTAAGAACGCAGAATGAAGAAGGACAAAACGCAAAAAATATGATCCCGAAACAAAGCACTTCAATCATTTTAGCAATATCCGAGTAAAGAGCCCCGGAGCAAGCGAGGCATTTCCGAAGGAAGCGAGGACCGACCCGGCTCTCTTCGCTCTACTTCATCAGATTGACTCTTTCGCGAAAGTAGCACAGGCTTCCAGCCTGTTTTAAAACCCAAAGAACATTCGGAGCGGCGCCCGAAAGCTACCTTCACGAGCGATAATCAGGTAGCGAACGGGCGCCGACCCGAGCCTATTATTACCCCTATTTATACGCCCCTTTAAAAGTTGCCTTGGCTCGGGAACTCAGCTCCTATTCAAAACGCTAGGCTGAGCCGCCGCGCTACAGCTTTGCGTCAAACTCCACGCGTGTTGAGAATGAATGATACTTTTATAACGATAATTACAGGATTGCTTACGGCATTTTTTATTTTTGCCAGCTCCATAAAAATTCTAGGTTGGCAGAAAGCGATATTCGAAACACAGCTAGAGCTTTTTATTAAATACGGTCTTAACCGCGCCCTCATGGGAGCCGCCGGTTGTGTAGAGTTGTCTGGCGCCATTTTGATTTGGTTTCCTGGCTACCTCGGTCTGCTTGGTGTTTTAGCGTTATTCGGCACCTCTGCTGGGGCCATCTTCTTCCACCTTCGATTCGACACATGGAAAGAGGCCATTCCCGCAATGGTAACGCTAACGCTTTCAGGATTGGTTGCGTTTGCGATGTACAGCGCGCTTGCGATATAAACAACTCCAGGGCAGCCGCCCCGAGGCATTCAAAAGCCAGCGGCCGATCTCCGAGCGGCCAGAACTGTCAAGGCATCTGATTCCGCTGAGCGGGACATCGTTCAGTTTGGTCCCGCATGCGGGAGGGTTGGTCGCTAGCAAATCCAGCAACAAAGCCACCGACAAACCGGGGTCTGCAACAAAAGGCTTCGCAAAGCTCTTCTGGAACTGAAATATCGAGCTACCCGAATTAGGAGCGGATTTATCCCGCGATTCGCTTCCCATAATCGCGGCGTAAAGCCGCTCCTACATTAGTTTCATTCCGCTGAAACCAGCCCGCTGGATACATTGCTACGCCCCGTCAAGAGTTTTGAGGCATTTACCCGAAGGCCGAAAAAGCCGCTACCAGAAGGTAGCGGCTTCCCATATCGCTGATCTAAACAAATCGGAAAATCAGAACTCGAATGTATTCGTCAGCAGCCAAGTAGTGCTGCCGGGAATACGCATCGCCGCACCCATCCCATCTGGCTGAGTAGTAATGGGAATCAACTCGTCATCAGCAAACGCATCGCGAATATTGAGCTGTACTTTCCATCTTTTCCCGCCCTCCAGGTCCTTTCTGTAGCTC
>JAJFLS010000340.1 GCA_021772595.1 Opitutales bacterium | reverse complement strand
TATCTCACGCAGCTCGGCTTGGACACGAGGATTCCAGATTGGCGAAAGATTCTCAAAGACTCAGCCGAGAGGAACTAGAACATGTCATCAAAGGACTTTAAGATTCTCTGCGTCGATGACGAGCCGCATGTCCTCCAGGGGATTCAGCGACAGCTCCGCAAGCAGTTTTGTGTCGAAACCGCGGTAGGCGCTGAAATGGCCCTGGAGATGATCGCGGCCAATGACCCGTATGCCGTCGTTCTTTCCGACATGCGTATGCCGGGGATGGATGGAGCTGAACTCCTCTCTATCGTCAAGATGCGCTCGCCGCAAAGCGTGCGAATGATGCTTACCGGAAACTCCGATCAGCAGACCGCCATCGAAGCCACCAATCGAGGCGCAATCTTCCGTTTTCTGAACAAGCCCTGCCCTCCCGAAGATCTTAGCAACTCGTTGATCGACGCGATCAAACAGCATCGATTGATCATCGCCGAGAAAGAGCTTCTCGAGAAGACCGTTCGCGGCAGCGTCAAGATGCTTGCCAACGTATTGTCTCTAGCCCGTCCGGACGCCTTCGGGTGCTCTGCGCGGATACGCCCGATCGTCTCAAAGATATGCCAGCACCTCAACCTCGAGAAAGCTTGGCAAGTCGATATCGCCGCCATGATGTCTCAGGTCGGATGGGTCACACTACCCGACGATCTAGTGGAGAAAGTCTCGAGAAACCAGCGGCTAACCCAGGAAGAGGAAGAACTATTCCTGAACCATCCCCAAGTCGGGCATGATCTTGTCGCGCATATCCCCAGGATGGAAACGGTGGCGCAGCTCATCGCCTATCAGAAAATCCCGTTCGGCGGACCGACCGCCTCGCCCTCCCAAGCACAAGGAAACGACATCCCCATCGGCGCGCGAATCCTGAAGGCGGTAATCAGCTTCGACGAAATATTGCGCCGATCCGGCTCGGCCGAACAGACGATAGCCGAGATGCGGTCCGCCAGCGATGCCTACGATCCCCAGATCCTCGAATTGCTGGAACGAGTCGTCGTCAAAGATGCCGGCGCCAACTATCGGCCGGAGACTTTGCAAATCTGTTCGATAGTCAGCGGAATGGTTCTCGCTCAAGATATTCTCACAAAAACGGGTGTTTTGATGGTTGGGAAAGGCCAGGAAATCACCCCATCGTTAAGTCAGCGCCTAAAGACTTTCGAGCACTTGAATCGCATTAAGGGACCGATCAGCGTCCTCGTCCCGCACAACATAAATACGGCACAAGCCTCAAAGCATCGAAGCGGTTACTTTAGGGGGTTTCTGCACTTTCTAGATACTTATTTTTACTTAAAATGGTAAACCATTGCTAAATTGGACCTTATAATAGCGATGACAGGGCTGGAACTAAAGAGACGCGCTCTTCTATACGTTTTCAATAAGGAATTCCACACACTTCAGCTACACGAATGCAACGATTATCCCAAACGCTCCTTACGAGCAATACCGCAGATCCCCGTAGAAAAGCGCAACGGTCCTTCCGATAAGCAAATGCAGACGGTCGATCTACATATGCGAATCCAAAACATGATCACAGACATCCGAAGTTCCCCATGAAAAAGAAAATACTGTTTGTAGATGACGAAGAGAATATACTGCAAGGATTGGAACGGTCCCTGCACAGCATGCTCGACCTTTGGGACATGCGATTTTGCCTAGGCGGAGAAAACGGGCTGAAAGCGGTCACCACGGAATCATTCGACGCCGTCGTATCGGACATGACCATGCCTGGAATGGGTGGGGTGGAGTTTCTATCCAAAGTACGCGACCTCACCCCGTCCGCAGCGCGATTCGCGCTTTCCGGCAACTCCGAAAAGGAGATGCTGATCGAGTCGAGCGGAATTTGCCATCAATACTTGCTCAAGCCCTGTAACCCCAAGGACCTCAAAGACGTAATCTGCCGCGCGGTGAACCTCCAAAACACTATCCACAGCGACGAGTTGAAAAAGATCGTATCGCAGATCAAGCAGCTGCCAAGCGCCCCCGTTCTCTATAACAAGATTCGAGAAGAGCTGATGCGGCCAGAACCGGAAGGGGAACGGATATCCAATATCATATCGCAGGACGTGGCAATGACCGCCAAAGTGTTGCACTTGGTCAATACCGCCTTCTTCGGATTACCTCGCCAAGTGTCGAGCGCCGAAGATGCCACCAAATTGCTGGGATTCGATCTCATTGAAAAGCTTGTTCTAGCCATCGAGATCTTCGCCGCGTTCGACGAAAGCGAGATGGGCCATCTCAATATCAATAAACTTTGGGACCATAGCTTCGCCACAGGGCAGCTCGCCAAAGAAATCGCAATGGCGGAGCGTTCGGAAAAGACGACCATCGATCAATCCATGATAAGTGGCATTCTTCACGATATCGGGAAACTGGTAATCGCAGCAAACTATCCGGACTGCTACATTGACGGCCCCGCAAACCACAGCGATGACGATTCGCAAAAGGAGCTGAAGCATCTGCATGGCGACTCGCACGCGGAAGTGGGCGCCTACCTGATGGGACTCTGGGGATTGCCCAACCCCATTATCGAAGCCGTCGCGTTCCACCACCAACCCGATCGGCTGGAATGCTACGATTTCACACCACTCACTGCCGTTCACGCCGCCAACGCGCTGCTATACGAATTCAACAGCGAAGGGAAAGAGATCCAGGAAAATCGCAACCTCAATGTAGTACATCTTTCCAACATCGGACTCGACTCAAGGATTCCGGTTTGGAGAATGATTCTAAGCGACTCCGCTCAAGGAAACCAAGACACCTCTAGGAACTAGCGAAACCAGCGGCAACTCCTAGAATCGAACGTACCCTCATATCGAATACTACACACTCTTAGCTCTACTTTGTTAAATGAGCTTAGAGCGGCCGCATCTCGAAGAGTAGCACAGGCATCTTGCCTGTGGCAACAGGCTGGAAGCCTGTCCTACTTTCACTTCAGCTTAAGTTGACGCGTGTGCGCGACTGCAGGAAGATCGGCCCCTACCTAACCCGACACTCCAACAAACCTATCCCACAAAAAAACAATTCATCCGTTTCTCTTGGCCAACCGTTGTCAACGGTCCGTGGCCTGAGGCGACGATGGTGTCGTCCGGCAGGCTCAAAATTTTCTTCACGCTCGCGAGTCCTTGCTCGTAGGACACATTCGCCCCGCCCATTGATCCGGCGAATAGCGCGTCGCCCGCAATCGCGAAGTCTCGAGAAAGTCCCTTCACGAAAAACGTCGCCCCGCCGCTCGTATGTCCCGGCGTATCCAACATTTCGATTTTCAGGCAACCTACCGATGTAGAATATCCCTCGTCCATCTTTTCCGCATCGAATGTCACATCAGGCTCCCGTCGGCTCATTACCGCATTGGCTCCCGTCTTCGCAAGAATCTCACTCGCTCCTTCAATATGATCGCCATGCGAGTGCGTTACGAAGAGCGTCTTCAGATCCAGCCCCAGCGATTCGATTTTCTCAAGCATCGGCTTCGGATCCGTTCCCGTATCGAACGCGATGGCTTCACCAGTCGATTCATCCCAAAGCAGGTACGCGTTTACGTGCATGTCGTAAAACGGAGTAGCGATCAATTCGAACCCGATCACCCGATCCGGCTGCTCTGGATACCATTCACATCGACCTATGGACAGCAGTGCATCGACATTGAGCCCGAGCTCCTTCCCTAATGCGGCCACAGCTGATTCCTCGTATTCCCCGCGTCGCGCCTTGCGTATTGCGTCCTCAGTCAACGCAGCGCGCTTCGACAAAACCTCCGTCGAAATCCCCTGCCCTTTCTGGGCTTTGCCGATCACGTCATTAAAATCGTCTTCTACCGGTAATTTCATAGTCATTCGCTCTACTCAGCCGAAACCGCTTCCTTGTTGTGATCCGGATGCCAGCGCTCCAAGTCGCTGATCAGGCGAGGCTCGGAGAAAACCGATTCCTGATCGCCTTGGCTCTTCATCCACGAGGCAAGTTCAGCCTGAAGCGTTTTCAATCGCTCGGTTTGTTTCGGATCGTCTGCAAGATTTCGCTGTTCCCATTTGTCTTCAGAAACCTGGTACAATTCCCACTCGGGCCTCTTATAGTAGCGATCGACGATCTCCTTCGCTCGCGCATCGGACTTCGAACGTTCCACCCACTCGCCCCAAAACGCGCCCGCGCCTTGCTTGCGAAGCAGATCGGAGTGATTCGTGAAAGCGAATTCAGGATGCAGATTGCGGATCAGTTTCCACTCTCGCGTACGCACGGATCGGATCGGATAAATATTCATTATCCTGTCCCCGCTATGCGTAGTAAATATCCGATTACGGTGAGCAGTATCCTTTCCTTGAAGTACCTTCAAGATCGAGCGGCCATCTAAACCTGCCGGCGCCTCGCCTCCACCGATTTCGATTAAAGTCGGCATCAGATCGATCCACTGAATCATCGCCTCCGACTTCGATCCCGGAGCAACCACAGATGGCCATGCCACCAGAAACGGAACGCGGATGCCGTAGTCGTAAAGATTCCATTTCCCAAACGGCCATTGCGACCCGTGATCGCTCGTGTGAACGAACAAGTGATCCTCTCCAAGATGAACTGAAGTGAGCTCGCAAAGTTCTCCAAGAAGCTGATCCAATTCCTTGATTTCCTCGTAATACGCGGCCCGGTGCTCACGGGTCGAAGGCGTATCCAAATGATCAAGAGGAAGCACGACTTCGTCCGGATTGAAACTGCTCTCGCTCGGCCAAGGCACATGGGGATTGCTGATTCCGGCGAAAAGACAAAGCGGTTTGTCCGAAGTTCTCTCAGTCAAAAATTTCTCCACACTCTGCCGCACCGCCGCATAGCTCGATGCGCCCACCTGCACGTCGAAACCCACCCGGCTCGCGCCCTTCCCGTGAGCCACTTTTCCGAACGCCGCCACTTCGTAGCCCAAGACCTGCAATTCGCCCACGAGCCAAGGCACGTCTTCGCGCGGGTAGGAGTGATTATCCTCCGCCCCATTTCGCGCGGGCATCAATCCGGTCAGCATCGCCGCTCGGCTCGGAGCGCAACTAGGCGACGCGACAAACGCATGCGAAAACTGCATGCCTTCCGAAGCAAGTTTCTCAAAGTTGGGCGTCGGTATATCGGGCGCGCCGTAAAGACTCGAATCGAACTGCGAGTGATCGTCGGAAAGGTAGATCACCATGTGAGGCTGCTTCCCCATCGCCGCAGCCGATACACCAGCGGCAATCAGCAGCATTATGAAGAAGCGGTCCGCAGCGTTCCGAAAGATTTCCACCATCAGCGTCCGAGATCGTTGGTTAAAATTTCGGCATCGTCCAATCGTCGTACTCTTCCGTTCCGTGCCAAGATTTCTGAGTATGCGGCGCTGGCTTGCCGTTCACCGGCTTGCGCTCCTTCAGCGGCGCTTGG
Source organism: Opitutales bacterium (assembly GCA_021772595.1). GTDB lineage: Bacteria > Verrucomicrobiota > Verrucomicrobiia > Opitutales > Opitutaceae > Pelagisphaera. The sequence goes on along the minus strand of JAJFLS010000340.1, from coordinate 1,543 downwards.
TCGATCTCCAGGGCTACCGTTTGCCACAAGGAGGAAAGAGCCTTCACTTTCTCGGGATTCTGTTTCGCGACATCATTCTGCTCCACTCGATCTTCGGCGATGTTGTACAGCTCCCAATCGTGACCATAAAAGCTGACCGCCTTCCAGTCGCCTTGTCTCAAAGCGCGGCAGCTTCCGAATTGGAAATAAAGCCAATCGTGACCCTCCCGCTTCTTTCCTTCGAAAAGCGGCAGAAGTGACTTGCCCTGCAATGGCTCGATGCGCTCGCCGTTGTAATTTTCTGGATACGACGCATTCCCGATATCGGCAATCGTCGCCATAACATCGATCAAGTGCCCAGGACTATCCTCCCAAGATCCGGCGTTCTCCAACTGGCCGGGCCAATTGACGATAAGCGGAGAAGAAATCCCGCCTTCGTGCTGCGTCTGCTTATAGTGCCTAAAAGGAGTGTTGCCGACGGTCGCCCAGCTCGCATCGTAGAGGTAGTAGGAGTTCGCCTCCCAAGGCGGGATATCCGTTCGCTTGCTGCGCTCGAAGGGGCAGGCTCCATTGTCCGCACAGAGCATTATCAAGGTATTCTCGAGCTGCCCCTTGTGTTCGAGATACTTTACGAGCCGTCCAATGTTCTGATCCACGCGATCCACCATCGCCGCGAAAATCGACATCCGAAAACTCTCCATCTCGCGCTCTTTTTCTGTAAGTTCGTCCCAGGCTTTCATGTGTTCCGGACGCGGCGGCAAGGCCATGTCTTCCGGAAACATCCCGAGCTTCTTCTGTTTCTCGAATCGCCTTTTCCGGATCACATCCCATCCCTCGTCGTAACGACCCAGGTATTTTTCGATGTCCTCCTTCGGCGCCTGTAGCGGATAGTGAGGGGCATTGAAAGCGACGTAGTGGAAAAATGGTTTCTTGCTGTCGATCGCCTTGTCGATGAAATCCATCGCGTAGTTTATATTAGCGTCGGTTGTGTAGAAATCATCATCGAAATCGTTCCACTCCTTACCGTTCATTCGGAATGTGTCGTCGCCTACGAAAAAGTCCGTCGCTCCAGACAGATGCCCGAAATACTGACCGAATCCGTGATCAGTGGGCTGGTCTTTGAGATGCCATTTCCCAGTCATGGAAGTCGCGTAGCCCGCTTCGCCCAAAACCTCCGCGAGCGTCACCGATCGATTCAGCGCCTCGTTGCCCGCCTGGTGCGTGTAAAGGCCGGTCAGCAAACACACCCGCGAGGAGTGGCATTTCGCCGTGTTGTAGAACTGCGAGAAGCGCAGCCCTTCTTGAGCGAGCTTATCGATATGCGGCGTTTCAATTTCGCTCCCGTAGCAGCCGAAATCCGAGTAGCCCAGATCGTCCACCATCATGAGAAAGATGTTGGGCCGCTCCTCATCCGCGAGGGCGAGATAATTGCCGAGAGAAATCGCGAGAGCGAAGAGTATGGATATTTCTTTCATAAACTGAGTCGTTTTAGTGAATCTTTGAAACCAAACGCAGCCAGCTTGGCCAACTTTTTCTACCTCCTTACCGGATTTCGAACGCGAAT
>JAJFLS010000339.1 GCA_021772595.1 Opitutales bacterium | reverse complement strand
CGCTTGACGATGAGCGCCGCGTAGACGATCACCGGCAGAAGGCAGATACTGAATTTTGCCCTAAGCCCAACGCCTCCGAGTAAAATCGCTGCAGCCGCGCCGAGAGCGAGCCCGGCAGGCCATCCCGCATGGAGAATGTTCAGCCATTTGGATTTCTCCTTGTTGTAGATCGTCGCGACAATCGGATTGATGAACGCCTCGACGGTGCCGTTGGCGATCGCGACGAGAAAAGTGCTCCAGTAGAGTCCCGACGCGGATTTGTTCATCACCGCAATCACCGTTCCGATCACGGCCAAGGTATGGGCGATTATCGCGAAATACGCCGACGCCTTGTATCCAATTTTATCGATGATGAGGCTGAAGATGATGATGCTAAACGCGAACGGCCAAAGGCCGACTCCCAGGATCTGGCCAATCTCGGTCTGGGTGAAATTGAATTCGTGCACCAGCTCGCCAACGACCACCGTTCGCAACCCGAAGAAGAAGGAAGTCGCGACCAAGGCCATGAAGCAGGCCCAGAAGAGTTTCTTGTTTTCGATATCTTCGCTCATAAAAAGGGGGAGAGGTTGTTAGGGGATAGAGGTAAGAGAGCCGCCGATTCTCGGGAGAGTCTGTCCCTTTTCAAGAGCAAACTCGGAACGACGCAGTCGCCCCGCTACTTCTCTAGCCACCTTCTTGTAGCGGAACGATCGCATCGTTCCGAATCATTTCCGGCATTCGTACTGTAATCAGACCCCCGCGATTGACCCGGACCAGGTGACCCCTATCCTGTACCCACATGATCAACAAAGCGCTTCTCATTCTGGCGATTGCCGTCGCCACTTCCGCGTTCGCGGCAAACCCGCAGCCAAACATCGTCGTCATCATCTGCGACGACTTAGGCTACGGCGATCTCGCCTGCTATGGACATCCGCATATCAAGACGCCCAATCTCGACCGGATGGCCGCGGAGGGCGTTCGTTTCACCGATTTCTACTCGACCGCTCCGGTCTGCTCTCCCTCGCGCGTCGGCTTGCTCACTGGTCGCAGTCCGAACCGCGCCGGCGTCTACGATTGGATACCGGTGGGAAATCTAGCCAGGCCCGACGCGCGCGAGCAAGTTCACATGCGAAACGAAGAAGTCACCATTCCTCAACTACTGAAGCGCGCCGGCTACGCAACCGCTATGGCGGGCAAATGGCACTGTAACTCTCTCTTCAATTCCATCGTGCAGCCTCAGCCTGGGGACGCCGGATTCGATCACTGGTTCGCCACCCAAAACAACGCCGCTCCCTCCCACCGAAACCCTACCAACTTCGTGCGCAACGGCAAGCCGGTCGGCCCGCAGGAAGGCTACAGCTGCCAAATCGTCGCCAACGAAGCAATACAATGGGTTGAGCGCCAAACGCGGTCGAAGCCGCAGCAGCCGTTCTTTCTCTACATGGCGTTTCACGAACCGCACGAGCCCATCGCCTCGCCCACCGATATTGTCCAAACCTATCGGAGCGTCGCGCGAAACGAAAAGGAAGCGACCTACTACGCCAACGTCGAGAACGTCGATCGAGCCGTGGGCCGATTTCTAAACGTGTTGAAACAGCTCTCGCTCGATCAGAACACCGTGGTTGTTTTCACCTCCGACAATGGCCCCGAAACGCTCAACCGCTACCCGAACGCCAGCTATTCCTATGGCGTCGCCGACCCGCTACGCGGCATGAAACTCTGGACCACCGACGCCGGATTCCGAGTCGCCGGCATCCTTCGCTGGCCCGGAAAAGTAATTCCCGGACAAGTCGTCAGCCAAGCGGTCTCCGCGCTGGATTTCCTCCCGACGTTTTGCAATCTGGCCGGTACCCGTCCTCCGGCTTATCTGGCTCTCGACGGCGCCGATTTCATGCCCGCTCTGGAAGACAAATCGATCGCCCGATCCAAGCCGCTGCTCTGGGCCTACTACAACGCGCTCAACGAACACCAAGTCGCCATGCGTGACGGGAATTGGAAAGTACTCGCAAAACTCGAAATCGAGAATTTCCAGAACGTGCACGACGGGAACCTGAAAGAAGTCAGAAAAGCCAAGCTAACCGAATTCGAACTCTACGATGTCGGCAACGACACCGACGAATCCGAAAACCTAGCCGAGCTTCATCCGAAGATGATGAAGTCGCTGAAACGAAAGCTCGAAAAAAACTACCGCGAACTCCTCAAAGATTCCCACGTCTGGAATCGGCAAATACAATAGTTTTGAATAATCTCCCACGAAGGGCACGAAGTCACACGAAGAAAATTCGATGATGTCGCCAAGCTTCGTGTGTCTTCGTGCCCTTCGTGGGAAAACCTCTACCCTCTTCGATTACGGGCTCGCGCTTCCGCTTTCATCTTCGCGAAGTCGGGATCTTCCTCGGGAACTTTGTACTGCTTGCGCAGACGGGATAGTTCCTTCTCTAGCTTTTTTGTGATACTCGAATATTCGGGATTTGAATACACGTTGTTCAATTCGTTCGGATCTTTTTCAATATCGAACAGCTCCCACTCGCCGGTCTGGTAATAGCTGATCAGCTTGTGCTTCCCGTTGGTCACGCCGTAGTGGCGAGCCACGCTGTGCCCGCCCGGAAACTCGTAGTAGTGATAGTAGAAAGATTCGCGCCAGTTTTTCGGATTCTTGCCTTCGAACAACGGCACTAGGCTCGCTCCCTGCATGTCCCCAGGAATGGATACGCCGGCGATATCGAGAAACGTTTCGGCAAAATCAAGATTGGTTACGATGTCATCGCGTACCGAACCGGCTTCGGTCTTGCCGGGCCAACGCACGAGCAGAGGGGTCTTGAGCGACTCCTCGTACATCCAGCGCTTGTCGAACCAGCCGTGCTCGCCGAGATACCAGCCTTGGTCGGACGAGTAGATGACGATCGTGTTGTCCGCCAGTCCCGCGTCGTCCAAGTAGTCGAGCACTTCGCCGATTCCGTCGTCGACGGACTTCACGCAGCGCAAGTAGTCCTTCACGTATCGCTGGTATTTCCACTGGATGATCTCCTTTTCGGACATGTACGGCTTGGCCTTTTCGTAGGCCTCGTTTTTCGGTCCGTAGGCCGCGTTCCATTGGGCGAGCTGATCCGGAGTAAAGTTTCGTGGAGTGGTCTGCTTCAAATCTCTCTCGGTCAAATGCGTCTTGACCTCCATTGCTTGATTATGAGCGGGCGAGGCGCGCGTCTCGTAGTTGTCGTAGAGCGTTTCGGGCTCGGGGATAGTCACGTCGTCCAGCCAAGTAAGGTATTTCGGCGCCGGCTCCCAATTGCGGTGCGGCGCCTTGTGCTGATACATCAGCATGAATGGCTCGCCCTCTTCGCGGTCGTTTTTCAGCCAGCCGAGCGCCTTTTCGGTAATGATTTCCGTAGTGTATCCAGTATGTTCGCGCACGACGACTTCGCCTTTTTCGTCCGTCGTCTTCATAGGCGGATTATAGTAGGGTCCTTGCCCGACCAATACATCGAAATAGTCGTAGCCTTGCGGAGTGGACCCGAGATGCCATTTGCCCACGACGGCGGTTTGGTAGCCCGCTTTTTGCAGGAGCTTCGGAAAAGTCTGCTGGTCGCCATTGAAGGTGATCCCGTTGACGGCGAATCCGTTTATGTGGCTATACTTGCCTGTCTGGATGACCGCTCGGCTCGGGCCGCAGATCGCGTTGGTCACGTAGCAGCGATCGAACTTCATGCCCTCTTTCGCAAGCCGGTCCATATTCGGCGTGGAGATACGTGTCGGATCGTAGGCGCTGAGCGCTTGCTGGCAATGATCGTCGCTGAAGATGAACACGATATTGGGCCGGTCGGATTTGGCGGCGGCGGCTTTCTCGGAAAGCGTTACCGCGAGCGACAAGGCAAGCAGAGCGATCCAAGGCGCTTTCGCGCGGACGATAATCGCAGGGTAGCGGAAGAGGTATTTCATAATGGAATCTTTAACGAGTTTCTAGAGTGACGGAGGACAGGGCGCCCTCCAACTCGTTGTCTTTATTCCACAAGAGTCGATCTGATTAGACGAGCATTTCCTCTTTTTCGGAAAAAAGAGCCGCGAATCATCCCGTACTTCTAGTGGAAAAACATTCGGGGCGGCGCCCGAACGCTACCTATTTGAAGAGAATTTCAAGGTAGTGAACGGGCGCCGCCCCGTTCCAACGATTCGCCAAACTGACTGATTAATAATCCCTCTCATATCTCGAGCACCTCGCGGATCTTCGTGGCGAGTTTGACGATCGGCACGGGCTTCCCGAGGACTTCCCACTTATTGGCGGAACCGATCTCCTGATGGATCTCCGTGTCTGCGTAGCCGGATACAAACAGGATCTTGAGCTCGGGTTTTTCGGGGCTGACTTTTTTGGCGAGGTCCAAACCGCTCATTTCTCCTGGCAGCACGATGTCGCTGAGCAGTAGATCGATGTGATCGGGACCATTGAGAATTTTAAGCCCGCCGCTCGCGTCCTCGGCAGAGAACACGTTGTAGTCGAGACTTTTCAGAAAAGTCTCGGTCAGCCTGCGAACATCGGCGTCATCCTCCACAATGAGAACCGTCTCGCCTTTGCCTCTGGGGGCGGAAGAATTTCTCATTCTTCTTCGCGTGCCGGACTCCGCGCTTTCCACTTGAGGAAGGTAGATGATCACGTCGGTGCCTTTCCCGACGACGCTTTCGATCGCCATCTTGCCGCCCGACTGCTTTGCGAACCCATAGATCACCGACAATCCGAGACCGCTGCCTTTGCCCACGTCCTTGGTGGT
>JAJFLS010000338.1 GCA_021772595.1 Opitutales bacterium | reverse complement strand
GACCGGGCGGGGCGCTGTCGGGAAGCGTTACTGAGTCCACTAAGGCGCCGTTCCAGCCTGCGAAAAAAACTGCGCCGTTTTTCGTGTGAGGCAGGGATAGGTAGTGGGCGTATCCAGGACCTTGGTTCGTGTAGAGGCCCTCCTCGAATTTCACGCGGGCCGAGTCGATGAAGCCGAACTCTGTCGGAGACTTGTCGGAGGCTTTCCATTTGTCGCCTCGGATTTTGGCGTCGAGCAGTTTTTCGTACCGGTTTTGGATCGCTTTGTTGGCGGCGATTTCCGATTCTTGGAGCCGCGTTTTCGGTTTCAGATTGGCGGGCGTTTTTAGAGCGGCTTCGAGAGCGCGGCGCGCGATGTTGAGGTATTGCTCGAATTGGTCGCTGGAAAAGAAGAGCGCCGAGCCGACTGTATCGAAAGATCCGGTACTGGCGTCTTTCGGCAGCTCGGAGGCATCCACCACGACGCCGAGCAAGTCTCGCATGCTGTTTTCGTACTCGCGCCGATTTAGGCGCCGCATGGTGATGACGCCGCCGGAGTCGCTGAGAATCTTTCGGGCGGTTACGAGCTGATGGGAAAGGTGGTCGAGAAACTCGGTTTTCGCTCCCGGCTCGGGCTGGGGTTCGTCCTCGGGGGGCATCTCTCCAGAATTGAGGGCGTTGAGGACTTTCTGCCATTTTTCGGCGGTCTCGAGCGTACCGAGATTGAAGGACAGTTCTTCGAGGTTCATTTCGCCTTCCTCGGTTATGGCGTCGTGGCAGTCCAGGCAGTTTTCGTTGAGAAAATCGAAGTGTTTCTCCGGTAAAATCGCTTCAGGCGCCTTGGATGCGAAAGCGTTGATGCCAAAGAAGATAGAGGCGAGTGTCGCGATTTGCCTAAACGAGGTCATTGATTGAGAGAAACGGCTGCCTTTTGAGATAGACTAAAATTTGTGGCGGCATCGGCAAGAGTTCTCTCTTAGGAGGGGAAATTGGACGGTTCTCGATAGTTATACCGCTCATCGGGGAAATTGCTTGTAGAGGGATTAGTTTCGTTTGATCTGTCCTATAGAAGAGGCCAGTTCGAAAATAGTATTTATGAAGAAGATTCCAATCATTGCTCTTTTGCTTTCGGTGGCTGCTTTGGTTGTAGCCCTCACTCGTAAGAATTCTCCTGATTTAACTATCGTTTCAAGTAGCGATGCGGCTCTCGTTGCGGAAGTAGAGGAGCTCCGAGAACGACTGGCGGCTCTAGAGAATGCGGATTCGATTCCGGGAGCGAAATTGCCAGGCGCGCAGAATTTGGAAAGGCAGCTTGAGGAGCTCGCCACGAATCAACAGGATATTGCGGAACTCGCGCTCGGAATTGATTCTCTAGGCGTTCTCGAGACGCAGGAGCGAGAGGTTTTGAATGCCTATAAGGTTCTTATGAACGAGAAGCAGCCGGCTTGGGAGAGAGCGAAGCAGGCTAATTTGCTCAAGCGCTATGGTCAATTCGATCAACAGGCGATCGATTCCATGTGGAAGCTTTTTTCCAATCCGAAGAAGCCGAATGACCAGGCAGCGGCGCTGCTCGCTCTGAAGGGGCACGTTACTGGGGAGAATCGCGATGATGTGCTGACGGCTATGAAGCGGGAAGTGGAAGGCGGATTTGAGAACGGTCGTCTACGTTATTTTGGAATCGAGGCCCTCGAACCGCTGGCACGCGATCCCGAAGTGCGGGAGTGGCTGACGTTCATCGCCCAAAACGACCCCGAACCTAAGATCGCGGGGCTGGCGGCTAAGTCGGTAGGGTTTCCGGTTAAGCCGGGTGCGTCAAAAGGTAGGAAGTAGGGGGGATCGGCTCGATGCTCCATGATTGTGAAGATTTTGGAGGACCGAGCCCCGACAAGCCCATGGGTGTCAACTTAAGCCGCAAACGACGGTTCGCCGAGTGTAGGAGCCTGCTTGCAGGCGATCGGTTTCCCTAGATTATGGCTAAGAAAATCGCCTGCAAGCAGGCTCCTACATTTGAAAAACACTTAAGTTGACGCCTTTGCGACAAGCCGGGGTCACTACCGGTCCTCGCTACCTTTTGACCTTTGGACAAAAGTGTTTATCTAATCGGTGTCCCGGCCTCAGGCGCTCTTGAGGGCTTCTTCGTCGTCCTCTTCTTCGGCCAAGTGCGGGTCGATGTTGTAGAGCTTGCAGAGCGCTTGTTTGATGTCGTCGGCGATCAGGACGAGTACCGGTATCAGAATGAGCGTGATCGCGGTGGCAAAAATGATGCCCCAGCCCAGTGAGATCGCCATTGGGATGAGGAATGAGGAACTCGGTTGCGGATCGAACATCAATGGCAGCAATCCGAAGAAGGTCGTTAGAGAGGTAAGCAGGATGGGTCGAAACCGCCGGACCCCGGCCATGCGAACGGCGTCGGCCAAAGGCATGCCTTGCTTGATCTTCGTATTCATAAAATGGACCATGATCAGGCTGTCGTTGACCACGACTCCGGACAAGGCCATCATTCCGAAAATGGAGGATTGGTACAGTCGAGCCTAGGCGCCATTCCAGTTGAAGACCCAGGCCATAACCCAGTGTCCCATGATGGCGCCGACTACCCCAAACGGTATGGCCGACATTACGATAAGCGGTTGGAAGTAGCTCCTTAGCGGGATCGCGAGGAGCGCGAATATGACGGCCAGGATAAAGTAAATTCCCGCCGTCATTTCCTTATTATTATCTCGCGCCTCTGCTGCCCGGCCACGCACGTCGAATCCCATTCCTGGATACTTGTTAGCCACAAGATTGGGGAGAAATTCTTCGAGGACTTCTATTTCGATCGACTCGATATCCAGCTTGTTGGTATCGCCATCGGCACTGACTTGTATGATGCGATTTCGGTCGACGCGTTGAATCGATGGAAGGCTTTTGCCGGGAACGACTCTGGCAACTGTTTCAAAGGGCACCTCGGTGCCGTTGGCGGTTCGAATCATCATATTTTGAAGGGACGCCAAAGAGCGCCGATCCTTCTCGGGATAGCGGACCATGACCCGAATCTCGTCCCGGTCTCGCTGAATCCGCTGCGCCTCTGCGCCGAAGAATGCGGAACGGATCTGCTGGGCGAGATTGCTGGCGGTCACGCCAAGAAACTCGGCTTCCGGTTTCAGGTCTAGATTGTACTCGTCGTTCGCGTTTTCGTACGTATCCACAATATCGTACAAGCCGTCGTACGATTCCAATTGCCGTTGCAGGTCCGCAGAAGCGGCTTTGAGCATATCGATATCCGGATGGATAAGCTCGAATGTCAGGGCTCCTCCGGATCCTCCTCGTTCGAACGAGAAACTTAATCGTTCGGCTTCTGGAATAGGCGGCACGAGCTTGCGAAGTTCATCGGCTAGAGTGCGACTGGTGTAGCCATATTTTTGCGATTCTTCAGTGCCTATTTCCAAGACGACTTCTCCCAGTTCGTCGATACCCGCTTGGTTTTCGCCAGATGTGAAACGGCTGCTGCCAAATGGCTGCCCGCCCGCAGTGGAGAAAACATTTGGTATTACGTCGGCGCCGAATTGTTCGTTCACGTCTCTTCTCAGTTGCAAGGCCGCCGCTTCGATCAATCTCACCTTTTCTAGCGTCGTTTCAAAGGTGGTGCCAGAGGGCATTTGCAGGGTTACGGTGGTCGTGTCGCGAGGAATGCTTGGCCGTTGAGTATAGCCGATTCTCTCTCCTAGAATCAGACCGAGAAATATCAGCAGAAAGCACACGAAAATAGACACGGACGTGTATCGATTTATCAATGCCCAGTTGAGTGTGGGGCGGTAGAACTTCAAGACACTTTTCTGCAAGCCTTCAGAAAAGAAGCGTTGAAAGCGGATGAATGGATTTCTTGAGTTATCTGCATCCATTAGATGGGTACAGTGCTTCAAGTGCGCTGGCAGTATCAGCTTGGATTCTATGAGCGAAAAAAGCAGTACGGGCAGAACTACCAGAGGGATGTTCTTGAAAAAGGCTCCGAACCGGCCCGACATCAAACTGAGCGGATAGAACGCCACCATGGTGGTGACTACGCCGAAAAATACGGGGACGGCGACTTCCTGGGTTCCTTTGATAGCTGCGGTTAGGGGCTTCGACCCTTGCTGCATGTGTTCAAAGACGTTTTCACCAGTCACGATCGCGTCATCGACGACAATCCCCAAGGTGATGATGAAGGCTAGCAGGACAACAACGTTGAGGGTCACTCCCAGAAACGGAAGGAGGAAGAAGGAGCCCGCGAATGCGATGGGAATTCCCCAAGCGACCCAAAGCGCGAGCGAAGGGCGCAGAAAAAGAGCAAGAACGCTGAGGACGAGAAAAAACCCGAGCAATGCACTCTTGGACAAGGTGCTCAGGCGGGCCTTAACGAGCTCTGAGCCATCGGCCCAATAGTCTAGAGTGATTCCGTCGGGGAGTTGTTCCTGTTTCCGCTCGATGAATTCTTTAACCGTATCTCCCGTTACGATGATGCTCTGCGTACCTGTCCGGAAAACGTCGATGGCGATGGCCCGCCTTCCATTGTGTTGGGCAATGATGGGAGTTTCGTCGAAACCGTCGATCACCGTGGCGATATCGCCGACCCTAATTTTCGCTCCATCTTCACGGATAATCAAAGTAATGGCGGAAAAGTCCTCGTAGTTGTAAGCTTGTTGGTCGGTGCGAAGCAGGATGCGCCCGGAGTCGGTTTTGATGCTTCCTGCGGATAGGTCGATGGAAGACGCGCGGATGGCGCGCGTGACCTCGGCGAAGCTGAGACCGTACTCTCGCAGCGATTTTTCGGAAATCTCGATGGCGATCTCGTAGGGCCGAATGGCCTTGAGCGATGCCAAAGATATTTCGGGCAGATTCGCTACTTCGTCTCGAATTTGTTCGCCTACTTTCTTGAGGTCTTTCTCGGTAAGGTCGCCGGCGATAACGATCGTTATCACCCGTTCAGCGCGAGTCATCAAACTGATTTGCGGCCGCTCAGCCTCGGGGGGGAATGTTTGAATCGTGGCGACCCGATTTGTTACCTCGTTCAATTTTTCATTGAGGTCGTAGCCCTCCTCGAAATCCAGGACAACGCGTCCCGTATTCGAATTGGCCATGGCATTCATCTCGTCGATGCCTTCGATGTCGTGCAGGGCTTCTTCTAGGCGGGTCACGATGGACTGCTCGATTTCGCGTGGCGTCGAGCCGCGGTAGGAGACGGAAACCGTTACCGTGCGATCCGGAACGTCCGGGAAATCCTGGAGAATGATCCTGTCGGAGAGGGACCAGATGCCGCCTCCGAAGATCGCGACCATCAGCAGATTGGCGGCGACTCCGTTGCGGGCGAACCATGCGATCATTGTATTCATGCAGATTGGGTCAGCGTGGGGCTATTGTAGGAGCTCGGTTGGGTGGAAAGTCGTTATCCTGTTAAAGACGTCAGGTCGGACAACTCAATTACAAAAAATGTAGCCTTTTTCGCGACCTTTCTAATGGGCGGTTTAAATATGGCTGCGATGATAAAAATAAAAACCGGTACCGAGGCGCAGCTAGGCCTGGGTACCGGTGTGAATTCGGGGATTTTTAATGTGGCTGACTTGAGCTAGCCTAACCGGAGACAGTCGACAATCAACCCGCGGCGCCCGCTAGCATTTCAGAGGTGGCGTGCTCGAGCGTCTTAGTTCCGGCTTGGTATGGCTGTGCGTAGTCCTTCGCCATTGGATCGGGAAACACTTCTTCGGCTCCCGCCTCGATGCCATCAAGGATCTCTTCCGCGACGCTTTGCGGGCTCGCTTTTTCGAAATCAACTTCCTCCGCCATATCGGTATCCACTGGGCCTGGATATACGCCAACCACTTGGAGGCCTTCCGCTTTCTTTAGCAGGCGGATGCCTTGCGTCAGCGAGTGGACGGCCGCCTTGGTGTCGCTATAGGTTGGGAACATTGGATAATTGGCCAAACTCGCGATGCTGCAAATATTGATGAGAGCGCCACCCGCATTGGATAAAATGACAGGAATGAATGATCGAGCGATGTTCAACGTTCCCCAATAGTTAACTTCGAACTCCTGACGACTTAAGCTCAAGTCGCCCTCGAACAGGTTGGCTTGACCTGCATAGCCTGCGTTGCTGACGACCACTTGCGCGTCACTCGCTAACTCGGCCGCCGCTTTAACCTGATCCGCGTCGGTTACGTCAAGGGCTACTGGAACGATACGTTCTCCATATTTTTGCGCTAATTCCGCAAGGGAGCTCTTGTCTCGAGCGGTAGCATACACTTTCGATGCGCCGCGCTCTATGAGGGCTTCCACGATTGCGCGGCCGATGCCGCGGTTGCTTCCCGTTACCAGGGCTGTTTTTCCTTCGATGCTTGTCTTCATAATTGAAATAGATAAAATGTATTCAGAAATTCCAGATAAGTTTTAGCGCTGATCCTCCTAAACCGCGACTTCTTCGAGAGTCGGCTGGTCGGTATAGCCTTCGAGACCACCGCCATAGAAGGTGCTTGGATCGGGCTCATTCAACGGCGCTCTGAGCTTGATGCGTTTGGCAAGGTCGGGATTCGCGATGTAGAGCTTTCCAAAAGCGATCGCGTCGAACTCGCCAGAAGCGAGCGATGCGTTTGCGCTCTCAGGGTTAAAGCTTTCGTTGGCGATGTATGCCCCGCTGAAAAGGCGCTTGAGTTCGGGGCCCAAGCTATCGCTAGCCCTGGATTCGCGGGCGCAAATAAACGCGATGCCACGTTCGTCTAATTGCTTAGCGATGTATCCAAAAAGCGCTCGCGGATCGGAATCTCCCATATCGTGCATATCGCCTCTTGGAGAAAGATGCACGCCGACTCGATCGGCTCCCCAAACGCCGATGACTGCGTCGGTGATCTCTAGCAAGAACCGAGCTCGATTTTCAATCGATCCTCCATAGACGTCGGCGCGTCGATTCGTTTTCTCTTCCAGAAACTGATCGATCAAATAGCCATTTGCTCCGTGGATCTCAACCCCATCAAATCCGGCCGCCTTTGCGTTCTCCGCACCGGTTTTGAATTCCTCTACAATCCCAGCGATCTCTTCTGTAGACAACGCTCGTGGGGTTTCAAAGAGAGTCTCTGGTCGCAACACACTTACGTTTCCTTCCGCAGCGATTGCCGAAGGAGCTACCGGTAGTTCGCCATTCAGGTAGCTCGAGTGGGAGATGCGGCCCACGTGCCAAAGCTGGAGGAAAATGCGCCCGCCCGCGGCGTGCACCGCATCCGTTGTTAATCTCCAGCCTTCAACTTGTTCAGAAGACCAAATACCCGGCGTATTCGGATAGCCCACGCCCATGGCCGATACGCTAGTGGCTTCGCTTAGAATCAAACCCGCGCCCGCTCGCTGACTATAATAGGTGGCCATTAATTCATTCGGCACGCGTCCTTCGCTTGATCGCATTCGCGTCAAAGGAGCCATGATTACCCGATTGGGCAGCTCCAGAGCTCCCAGTTTCATTGTGTCGTTAAGAGAAGTTGTCATTTTTTTTGTTTTAATTGCTCCGCTAGAGATGGGGGCTTTATTGTTCGAATATGATCGAACTATTTTTAAGATTCGACATCAGGTCAATTATTAATTCGAATTTCATCGAACTATTTTCAAAACGGTCTATTTCCCAATTTGGTTGATCCCAAACCGATGATTGGGTGATCATCTACTTTCTAAATGAAAACTTTTACTCGCCCAGATCTTGAAATCATCTCGCTGTCTACGGTCATGCAGGCGCTTGCAGATCCTTGCCGTCAGCAGATCGTACGCGCTCTAAAAGAAGCGGATGATCGAGGACTGGCGTGCAACGAATTCGATTTGGAAGTGTCGAAGGCAACCGCCTCGCATCATTTTGAAACGCTTCGCAATGCGGGGATCATCGAATCCCGTTCCGAAGGGGTGAAGTGTCTTTCCTGTCTCCGCGAAAAGGAGCTGAACAGGCGTTTTCCAGGCCTGCTCGGTCTGGTCGCGGCTGAGACTCAGGCTATTTAGATTGCGCTCTGACAGGCTTGCGCGAGTTCGATTGGAAATCGAATTAACGATTCTTGATTAGTGAGCCGGTCGACAAAGCGGAGGTTGCCCCTATCGCACAATGCGAGTGCTCTCTCCGAAACTTAATCCGGCAATTCCTGGGCGAGGATGTTTCGGAAATCGACGCTCATTTCGCGCTTGGGGTGGACTTGGATGCCGATCGGGCCTTCGGGGATAATGGTCTCGGATTCGTAGGTCATGATTTCGGTCCCGTTGAGCCAAGTGGTGTAGGTGTTTCCGGAGACTTGCACTTTGATCGTGTTCCAGTCGTCGAGCTTCAGAATGCTTTGCGCGGTTTCGACTTGGATCGGGTAGCCTTTTCCAGGGATGTAGGGAAGGGCGGTCATGTCGCGTTTCAAGCTGCCTGATTCGCCGATTTGTATTTGCTCTTTGGTGTCGCGGAGAAAAACGCCCGTGTCGACGCGGCCTTCGCCGAATTTGAAATCGGCCTGGACGACGAAATTCTTGTAGCTCTTCTCGGTTTGGAGAATGTCGCCTTTTTGATCCGGATCGTTTGCCGCGTGCAGCACGCCATCCTTTACCGGCCAGCAGGCTTCGACGTTGTAGGTCCAGCCGGTCAAATCCTTGCCATTGAAGATGGACTCGAGGCCAGAGTCTTTTTTGCCGCAACCAGCGACGATTAGGGAGAATAGAACGAGTGTAGCGATTGGGTATTTCATGGAAGGCGAAATAGAACAGTTAACGATGAATAAGTACAGCTGTTAGGACGCGTTTTCAATTGTAGGAGCCTGCTTGCAGGCGATTTCGTTCGATATGATCCAGGGAAATGATCGCCTGCAAGCAGGCTCCTACAATCGGAACGACGCAGTCGCTCCGCTACCTTGGCTTGCCCTGGAGGAGCTTGCCTCTTGAACCGTCCCGGTTGACTCCGGCAAATTTTCCCTCCTTGCTAAGGCATGAAGTTTTTCGATCGTTGCTGTAGCCTTTTCCTAACTGTGTTCGCGCTAAGCCTTTTGGTGGCCTCGGCGGGGGCTGCGGGTCAGAAGAAATTGGTGCTCATTGCGGGGAAGCCGAGCCATCCGCCTTTGATGCATGAGTTTCGGGCGGGTTGCCTGCTGCTTGAAAAATGCCTCCAAGACGTGGAGGGGCTCACCGTGGAGGTTCATGATAATGGCTGGGTCGATGACGAAGCCACCTTCGCGGATGCCGACGCCGTTGTCATCTATGCGGATGGTGGGGGCAAGCACCCAGCCTTGCAGGGGGACCATTTGGCGACTTTGCAGAAGCTCGTCGAAAGAGGTGTCGGCTTTGGCTGTATGCATTACGGAGTCGAGGTGCCACCCGGCGAAGCGAACGAAGAATTCAAGGCGTGGATCGGGGGCCACTACGAGCATATGCATTCTTGCAATCCGATTTGGGAGCCGCGTTTTGATGCCTTCCCCAAGCATCCCGTCACGAGAGGCGTCGAACCATTTTCCGTTAAGGATGAGTGGTATTTCAACATGCGCTTTATCGGAGGCGTTGAAGGCAACGAACCCTACAAAGAGGGCAAACTCAAATTCACGCCCATCCTTGTAGCCAAGCCTTCGGATGACGTGCGTGATGGTCCTTACGTGTACCCAAAGGGTCCCTACGATCACATCGTAGCTTCATCGGGGCGCGATGAGGCACTGCTTTGGGTCGTCGAGCGTCCCGACGGCGGTCGAGGCTTCGGTTTCACAGGAGGGCATTTCCATGTGAACTGGGGCAATGACTCGTTTCGCAAAATCGTCCTGAATACGCTCAATTGGGTGGCGAAGAATGACGTCCCGAAGAAGGGCGTCGATTCAGAAGTCAACGACCGCGAACTCCATCAGAACCTAGACCCGAAGAAGAAAAAGTAAGGGGCCACTTTGGTGGCAGTCCAATACGCACCCAAATATTTTCGCCCACGGATCGCACGGATTTCCACGGATGGGTAATGGTAGGGCTGACTATCCTTAGTCAGCCGAGGATAGGGACCGGATATTTGTTCCGGCTTGTCACGGCGTATCCCGCTTGCGGGAGTAGACGTAAGGAACAACAAGCGACTTGTCTCGGTGTAATGAAATGAAGACGGAAGCGTTGACAAAATCGATCTGATTGAGGGTTTTTGTCATCGCTCTCTTCGTTCGCTAGTTCCTTCCTGCGTCAGGAAATAGGTTTCCGCTTCCGTCTACGCGCTGCTACGCCGAGACAAGCCGCGGAATATAGGTTCGAATCCTACACCCATTTCATCCGTAAAAATCCGTGCGATCCGTGGGCAATATTTGGTTGCCTTTCGACGGAGCTCAAGGCCCTGAGACTCTCGAACGGGCGGCTATGCTGCTCTAGGGACTCCGTGGTTTATGAAACGTTTGGTTTTAATTACTCCTTTCGGCGACTGAAGAAGTTGTAAATTGACCACTGACCCGAATGGAGTTCACTTAGCATGTTTTAAGTTGCACTCGATCCTGCTGGGCGTAGCCCATCCTGTTCCGGCGAAGCCGGATCTCTGTCTAAATTTAACCTCCGCACCTTATCTATTAACAGGGATCGCCTGCGGCGAGCAGGATCCCGCTACGCGAGAGCAGGAATTTTCCTTTGTCGGAAAGCGCTTTTGCTCCTAATTTCGAGTGTATCGAATTTAATGAAAATCACTCGTTTATCGCCTTAAACGAGCGCCATCCACCACTGACCTATTGGCGATTCCTCGATTGGCATTTAGTTAATTCGCTTTCCCATATAAATATGGCCACATTCTATCCCGTCGAAATCAGCAATATCAGGCATGTGTCCCCATTTCTTGAATCCAAATTTCTCCAGAAGCTTTATGCTGACTTCATTTGTGTCCAGCAAAACCCCAAAGAGCGTTCTGATTCCTAGATTCTCTGCATCCTTAATCGCATAATCAATAAGTCGTGATGCGACACCCTGCCTCAAATATTCTCTAGCCACGTAATAACTGATTTCAGCAGTATGACGTAATGCCATTCGGCCCGAGCGATAGGGGCTGATGCTGCACCAGCCTTTTATTTTTCGTTCACTCTCTTCTACGTAGATAGGATAGTTTTCGTCATTATGTTCGCTCAACCAATTAGCTTTTGATTCAACGGTAACGGGAGATGTATCGGCAGTCGAATAACCAGTCTCTATTGCTTCATTATATATTTCTATAATGCGGCCCCAATCAGAATGATTAGAGTTTCGTATCTTCATGTTTACAGAACGCCGAGGCTATGAATCGATGGCCCTCTAGTGCTGGCGATTTCATAAGCTGATTTGTTATGCATTCCCTTCACGATTTAACGTTTTACGTGTTCGATAATCCCTCCACTAAAAATAATCATTTCTTTCTCAGTGCCATATCTCAAAATAGCCGATGAGTACATTACATTTTGCTCCAAATTGAATATGAGTGTGACAAAGTCGGGTTTGTGTTTCTCGTGAAAATTGACGATGTACATGTCATCGCCGATTTTTCGAGATTTGTATGGAATGTCTTTTCCTTTGTTTCCTTTGCGAGGACCTACAATCCAATCGTAATCCAATTCTCCATCTTGGAAATCAATACTGAGGCCTGATCCATTTTGGTAGTAGTATTCCAGGCTTATGCCGTCAAGCAGGTGTTCAGGGTTTTCATCGTTAGCATAAGAGTATGCAATTCCTGCGGTCAACATAATGGCCATTCGGATGATTGAATTTATATGTAGAAAATTTGTCATTTTTTTTCTCCTTGGATCGTTGTGTTTTAATTTTCTAATCGTATAACAGTATTGTTGAACTCCCGGAAGGGAGTGTATCGTCATATGAAGGTGAGGGTATTGGGTTCTTGCACGGTGAAGATGATCGAATAACCAGTTAGCTCAAGGCTATTTCCGGAGAAACCATGGGTTTTCCGATGTAGGGCTGTCGCTTGCGACACGCCGCGAAGGTTGAGGAAGATGCCATTCGCGGCCCGGCGCAAGCGTCGGCCCTACGGTCGAAATAGGTATACAATCCAGACTTATTGGACACTCTCTGAGAGACTTTCTATTAATTCAGTGTAGGAGCGAGTTTACCCCGCGATAGAGAAGACCTGCATAAGATAGAATATGAAAAATCGCGGGATAAACCCGCTCCTACAATTAATCGACCGCACAAATATCGACTGTATTGAACGGCCTCTGGGAGACTGTTTGAAAAGTTAGTTCGGCGAATCGTTGGAACGGGGCGGCGCCCGTTCACTACCTTGGGATTCCCTTTGAATAGGTAGCGTCTAGTCTTCGAAGCGAGTTTTGACGGATTCGAAGGCGGTGTCGGCGATCGCGATGGTTTGGTCGATGTCGGCTTCGGTGTGGGCGGTGGAGAGAAACCAGTTGTGATGGGGGTGTATGAAGGCGCCGCGTTTGATGCACTCTGTGCTGAAGTGCTGCGAGCGGAAGAAGTTGCTCTCGTTGGAAAAGGTGAGAAAGGGAATCGCGGGCGGGCCGGAGCATGTAATGGAAAGTCCGTGACGCTCGGCCGATTGGCTTAAGCCATTGCGAAGGCGTGTGCCCATTTCCTCCATACGGCTGATCCCGTCGTCGCGTTCGAGGATTTCAATTGTTTTCAAGGCAGCGGCCATCGCGACCGTTCCATTCCAAAAGCTTCCGGTTAGGAATACTTTTGTGGAGCTGATCTTAAGGTTTTCGCTGCCAACGCAGGCGGCTAATGGATAGCCGTTGGCGATCGCTTTGCTGTAGCAGGCAAGGTCTGGCGTGAATCCGAAATAGCAGTGGGATCCTCCGAGGTGGAGGCGAAATCCTGCCCGTATGTCATCGAGAATCCAAAGGCATCCGTGTCTTTCCCGCACATCTTTAATGGCCGCGAGAAAATCATTATTGGGGAGTTCGGAATCGGCGAACGCGGGATGATGATAAGGAGTGGTGATGATCGCGGCAATATCGTCGGCGTGGATTTGGGCGAGATCGAGAAGGGATTGTGGATCGTTCCATTTGAATGTGTGGATGTGCGCCCGGTCTTCTTCGATAATTCCTCCGTGACCCGGAACGCACCAGGGGTCGATGCCGTGGTAGGCGCCTTCGGCCATGAGAATCTTTTTGCGCTGCGTATGCTGTCTTGCAACCTGAAGCGCCCAGGTCGTCATGTCGGATCCGTTTTTTCCGAATACGCACCAATCCGCGAAATCGACGAGGCTCACCAGTCGCTCCGCGAGATCCACCATCACGGGTCCGGGATGATTGAGGCAATCTCCATCGTGGCGTTGCTTCTCGGCGGCTTCTTCGACTTCGCGGTTCTGGTATCCGAGAACGATGGGTCCGTAGCCGCACATGTAATCGATGAACTCGTTGCCGTCCGCGTCCCAATAGCGGCATCCGCTCGCTTTGGTCGCGTAGTAGGGGGAGTTGCCGGGGCCGACGAGCGAAGGATTTGCGTGGCCGTAAATGCCTCCCGGGATGACGCGCCGCGCTCGTTCGAAAAGCTCCATCGATCGGGCGAAGGAGGGATTGGGCTCGGGTTGATTATTGGGTGACATTCGTTGGACGGATCTAGGATCGCTTAGAGAGTGAGATAAACGCTGATTCTGTCGAGCACGGCGTTGGCGGCGTCGGCCAGGGGGATATTTCCTTCCAGTTTTATTTCGCCACCCGAGACCGCGGCGAGGGCATCGAGTTCGTTGCGGGTGGATAGGAGCGCGGTTTCAAGGTCTTGGAAAGAGATGAAGAGGTCGGGACTTCGTGGTGCTTGTCCGGAGCCGTATGCAAAATCTGTGCTTTGACAATCGAGCCAGCTCTGGATCGGGGTGTCGACGACCTGAAGCTGGATGAGCCCTGCGTTTCCGGACAGCGTTTCTTTCGAATAGCGTTCGTTTCGAGCGAGCTCGATGAATGCTCGTGGGATGAGAGAGGTGAGCAAGAGGTGAATGTGAGTTTCGAGCAGCTCGGGATTGGCTCGCAGCTCGTCTGGCGCGGCTTTCAGGATGCGTTCAAGGCGGGCGGATAGCTTCTGGAACCGCGGCATTTTGATGAGCTTCCAGATCCGCCAATTGGGGAGGATGATGGGGAATCCCCGCTTGAGAAAGAGGTTGTTGATCTGTTTGTCCGACGGGAAAAAGAACTGAAGCGGTGGGGCGATTAGCGAATCCGGATCGATGCTCAGCGCACCCTTATCGAATTGAAGCGTGGTCGCGATTCCGCTTTTGGATTTGAAGCGCAGGCTAAAGCTCAGCGTTCCAACGAGCTCTTTCGCCGTCGCGTCGATCTTCGTCAACTCGACCAGGGTCGGGAGGACGGCTCGAAGATGGAGTCGAGCGAGCATCGATTCGAAGGGGTCCGTATCAGGCTTCATAAACGCGCGTTTCCAGAAAACAGATACGATAAAAGCGCCGGAAGCTACTCTTTTCGATGAGGGCTGGAATTCGAGCGAGACGCTATCTGACAGAGCGTCCAATAAGTACGGAGAAAGGTAGGGACCGACTGCCAGGCGGTCCGCACGCATGTAAACTTATTTGAGAGAAGATTAAAAGGACAACGCTCGTGGCTCGCTTGATCTCTCGTCTAGACTCGAGGCAGGATCCTCGCTTCCGACTTCGCTCTTCGAGCTACGACGGACTAAAGTCGCGAGGGCATGATTCTTCCGGTCAATACGAAGGAGCGTTTAATTCCATTGTCCCCAGTGGTTTCGAAGAACAGGGTCTCTGCCGGGAATTGGGATAGGGGAGGCTGCCAAGCTAATGAGTCTCTTCCGTTTTCGATCCTGCCCCTGGCTTGCCAGGGATCCTGCCCACGCGGCTTGTCTCGGCGTAGCAGCGCGAAGACGGAAGCGTGGATCAAGCGAGGCACGAGCGTTGTTAAACTAAATCCTGAGAGTTCATGGATTTGAGACGTTCTCGAGTTTGGCTCGAGTATTGGGCAGCGTCCGGATGCCGTCCCGGATGAAAGGTGCCCTAACAGCGCATCCCTAAGCGAACCGAATTATCCGCCGTGCGTTCTTCGATAGAATCTTCCCTAGGATTTTCGGGCTGGTGGAAAATTGTCTTACGTTGGCGATCTGACCGGAGCCGGTGCATTTTTCGCCTTCTCCTTCGATGTCGGGGCAATCGGTTCCCAGGCAGAGCTTGTCCTGGTGCCGCTCTAGAAAGGCGGCTGCGTGTTCTGGGTCGCGGCCCAAGGCGTTTCGGCCGGAGTTGGCGGAAAGGTCTCCGTACATGTTCGGGTAGTCGGCGAGATAGCGATCGGTCAATCCGCCGGGAGTGACCTTGCCTTCTGGATACATGACCGATTGCTCGTGGGTGGCGTCGATATTGCCCCACCAGGTTTGGGCGTGCCCGATGAAGTTCACTTTGGGGAAGCGTTCGAGGACCTTGTGGAAGCGCTCGAATCCGAGATTGTATTTCTCGTGTTGAAAGTGGATGAGCACTGGTACCTCGTAGGCGCTAGCCAGTTCGAAGATTCGGATCATGGGCGGCGAATCGCAGGGGAGGTTGAACTTAAGCTCGCCGATTCCTACGGCTCCTTTGTTGAGCCAGCCTTCCATCGTTTTGACGGCCCCCTCCATATCCGGAACCTCGTTACAGAAATAGACGAATTTGCCAGGATGCTTTTCGGTAAGCTTGGCGGCGGCTTCCGTTTTGGAGACGCGTGCGGCAAGACCATTGGAATCGCCCAAGTGAGTCGAAAACATTTTCACGACCGATGCCGCGGGAAGCAGTACGCTTCGCGTAATCCCCATCTTGATCTGATGATTTATAAAATCTTCATCGCTGCGTCCCAAATAATTGAGGTGCTGATGAATATCGATCACCTCTTCCCGTCGGCTACACGATGTTGCCAGCCCGGCAAGGCCGCAGCTCGCAGTGATTGCAAATTGTCTTCTATTGATCAACATCTCGATAAAGTGATTACAAAACCCCAGTCGATCGATAGCCAGACTTTTTCCAAAGAACCCATTGTCTCTTGCCAGGGTAGGGAGGACCGGCCCGGGCCACCGATTTATTTTTCCAAAACGGAGGCACGAGGCCGGTACGCCCGACCTTTATTGGTTTTCATATTTTTCGCGTGCGCGCAGACCTTCGCCCAAGAGCCGCAGATTGATCAGGGTCAAATGCCGCGCGTTTCCGCGACGGAGCCGGAGGACGCTCTCGACACCTTCGAGATTCGCGATGGCTTTCAGCTCAAACTAGCAGCTCACGAGCCCGATGTCGTAGATCCGATCGCCATAGCATTCGATGCGGATGGCGGCATGTACGTTATCGAAATGCGCGGCTACTCGGAGCATCGGGAAGATCGGCTGGGGCGTATCCGTTATCTGGAAGACGAAGATGGCGATGGCATTTTCGAAACGTCTTCGATCTTCAAGGACGGCTTGAAGTGGCCGACGGGAATCGCTTGCTACAAAGGCGGCGTATTCGTGGGGGCGACGCCGGACATCTTCTATTTTAAAGACAAGGACGGCGACGGCGTTAGCGATGAAGAGCAGCTCGTCTTCACTGGATTTGGTCCCACGGATTCGAGGCTCAATATGCAGGCCCTCTTCAATAGCTTCCGTTGGGGGCCCGACAATCGCATTTGGGGCGCTACGGCGGCGAGTGGGGGCAATGTGACGCGGCCCGGCGACCCGTCCTTCGAATCGGTTTCCATTCGCGGGGCGGATTTTTCCTTCAATCCGGAAACGCTTGATTTCCGAGCCGAAAACGGGACCGCCCAATACGGGCTCAGCTTCGATTCGTATGGAAGGCGTTTTGTATGCAGTAATTCGAGACACGCGATTTGGGTGGCCTACGAGCGCCATCACGTGAAGCCAAATCCCTACTACGATTTGCCTGCACCGCTCGTCGATATCGCGCGAGACGGAGCAGCGGCTCCCGTATATCGGATAAGTCCGGACGAACCTTGGCGTATCGTGCGTACACGCTGGCGCGTTTCCGGAGTGGTCAAAGGGATGATCGAAGGAGGCGGCCGGGTGTCAGGTTATTTTACGTCGGCCAGCGGGATTCATATCTATTGGGGCGAGGCTTTCGGGGAGACCTTCCAGGATAATATCTTCGTCGGCGACGTCGGGAGTAACTTGGTTCATCGAAAGATCATCACGCACGAGCAAAACCGTTATCAACCAGTGGCGATTCGACCGGAAGACGAACAGCAAACGGAATTCCTCCGCAGCCGCGACAACTGGTTTCGGCCTGCTAGTTTCGCGACAGGTCCAGACGGTTGTCTCTACATTTGCGACATGTATCGCGAGACGATTGAGCATCCCTGGTCGCTGCCGCAAGGCATAAAAGCGCATCTCGATCTCGACAGTGGCAATAATCGCGGGCGCATCTACCGTGTCGAGCCGGACGGTTTTGCGCGGCCATCAATTCCGAAACTCTCGGAGGCGAGTGATGCCGAGTTGATCGCGCTAGTCGAGGAAACCGAAGACGATTGGCGACGAACGACTGCGAGACGTTTGCTTTTCGAGCGGGGGAAGCCCATTAAACAGGATCGAGTGCCGTATCCTTACCCGGCGTTGCTGAAAGCGGAGGCAACACCTCTTGTGGATTTTTCCAGTTGGAATAAGGATCCATGGATGGACGCAGCAATTCTCAATTCATTGCACGATGAGGCGTGGATTCGCTTCGCTTGGGATCATCGTTCGGCGGCAATGTCTGCCCGCTTCGAAGAAGAACTCGCGCGAATGTCTGGAAAGACGGGTAGCCTCACGCTAATCGAAAGCATTGCCTCACTATTAGGTGGCGTCGAAGTTTCTCCCCACCTCATGGCAATGGTATCCGCTCTCAAAGAAGGCTTCACGCTTGCCGGCGGCGATTGGGAGGAAATCGCGACGCTAGGAATTTTCTCGAGCCTCTTTACCCGCGCGGCGAGGATTGCGGAAAACGAATTGGCGGATCTTGACTCGCGACTCGCGGCAATCGGACTTCTGGAGCTTCAGTCTGGCCGGGAGATCGAAGCGGTTCTGAAACGAATCGTATCCGAAAATGCGGCACAAAATACGTTGATCGCAGCCGCTGCTAAAGGCATCGAGGATGCAGCGTTTTTGATTGAGAACTTCAATCGTTTGCCGCCGGAAACACGAAGGGAAATTGTGGTCCGATTGACAAACGATGCACAAGACGCCCTTGGTATTCTTGCGGCGATCGAAACCGGAACGCTGACGCTCGAACAAATTCCTGCGGACGCGGCGCAGAGGCTTCGCAATCACCGAGAACCGAAAGTGGCTGCTCGCGCATTGCAAACGCTACCGCGAATCGAAATGCGATCCGAGGTAGTCGTTCTCTACCAAGCGGCGCTCGCAAGCAATGGCGATATCGAAAAAGGCCAGGCCGCTTTTCGCAAAGCCTGCATCACTTGTCACCAGACAAGCGATGGCGAAGGCTACGTTTTCGGCCCGCCCATCGCGACTTTCAAAACTGCCGGAAAAACGTTGATTCTCGGCAATATCCTCGATCCCAACCGGGAAGTGGCCCCGCAATACCAAGCCTTTCAATTCACGATGAAAAACGGGGAAGCGTACGCCGGAATGATCGCCTCGGAAGACAAACGCAACGTGACTGTAGCCTTGCCCGGAGGCGTGACGAAAACCTTTCCCCGAACTGAAGTCGAAAGCATGACCGGACTCGGACGCTCGCTAATGCCGGAAGGCTTGGAGCATTCGCTGACGATCGAAGAAATGACGGACTTGCTGGCGTATTTGGTTCAGTAGATTAGCGGAAGCGCTGGACGAGACGTGGAAGATAGTTCTTAGCCCATGGCGGAATTGTCTCGTGTTCTGAAATGAGTTTCGACGCTGCTGAGGGAAGTTTGTGGCCCAGGTCCTGGATATGCTCGAGCGCGTTCATAGCATGGATCGCAAGAATTATATTATTCTCTGGGTACTTCGACAATTCAACCAATGTATCCATAGAGCGCTTGCGATTCGCTTCGTTTGACGTATTCATTCCGATGCATTCCGCAGCGGCTACAGCGACGATCGGCTCCTCGTCTTTCAAGGCTCGGAGTATTGCGTTTTCCGCTTCTGCATAGGGCTCGCCCCCTTTGGATGATAGCCATATTGTCGTCCAGTAGCGTCTGATTGCTTGCGCGCTCTGTAGGGCTTCTTTCCATTCTTCGTTTTCCCAATTTGGTTTGCTGACCCATGAGAGTGGAGAGAGTTCGCCAATGGGCGTTCCGCCGAAAAGATCGGCAAGTTCGTCCCGCGGAGATTTTCCTTCAAGAGCGATTTGCCTGAGTATGGGCTCTGGAATTATCCCAAGGTCATTAATGCTTTCCATTTGACGATCGAGCGTCTTTCGCAGTCGTTCCAGGTCGCGACGAAATTTTGGATTCGTGGCCAGATTGCGCGTTTCGTGTGGATCGTTCCACAAGTCGAATAACTCCTCGTGCGGATGGGGTTTCCAAAATTGAGACTGAACGTCGTTCAGCAGCCCGTCTTTGAATTGCTGATACCAAATACTCGTTGTGGGCGTCAGCTGTTGGAATCCTACGATTTGACCGTGAGGGAGGTTCGTGTAGTAATTGCGGATATATAGAAAACGCCCGTCCATTAGGGTCCGGCAGAAATCGAGGCGTTCATCCATGCGACCTCGATAGCCGAAAGAGTATGTCGGGTTGGGCTTTTGGAATGAACCCATAAATGCCGCGCCATGGTAGTATTCGGGTGGCCGGATTCCTGCGATTGAGAGCATCGACGGTGCAAGATCGACGAAGCTGATCAGACGGTCTGACTTAGCTCCGGCTCGGTAATCAGCCGGGGCTAAGCGCTTGAATTTCTCGGGGACGTATACAATCACTGGAACGCTCAAGCCCGACCATCCTGGATAGCGTTTGCTCCGAGGCATTCCGGAGCCGTGATCCGCAAAAAATACGACGATGGTATCCTCGGCCACTCCGGCCGTTTCTAGTTCGTCCAGACGGTCCTGAAGGATGTCGTCTATATCGGTCAGCCGATCGTAATATTTGGCCCAGTCTTTTAGAACTTCCGGAGTGTCTGGGTGGTAGGGCGGAATTGGCGCCAATGCCGGGTCGTGATGAGGATTTGGGTTCTCATTGCGAATCTGGCTTTCATGACTATTCCTGTAGTTGAAGATTGCGAAAAAAGGCTTCCCATCGGGTCGGTTCTGCCAATGAGCTTCGCTAGAGGATTCGTCCCAACCCTGCCTGACATCGATCAGGTTGTAGTGTTCTTTCCCGTTGTTAGTTGTGTAGTAACCTGCGTCTTGAAGATAGGCAGGAAAGAACTGTACGCCCGAAGGAGCCGGCACTAAATCTCGCATGTGCTGACCGCCTGTGGAAGGCGCGTACATCCCTGAAATAAAAGTTGTTCGAGCAACGGCGCAAACCGGCGCGTTCGAACTCGCATGCGTGTAGCGGAGGGCTTTTTTCGCGAACGCGTCGATATGCGGCGTAGTTGCGTAATCGTCTCCATAGCAACCCAAATGAGGTCCGTGGTCTTCCGATATGATCCAGAGGATGTTCGGCCGTTCCTCAGCTAAACTAGATGGAACGATCAGGAGAAAGAAAACCAGACTAGCGAGACGGGGCGTGCTCATAAGGAAAGAATCTAATCGGGGCGAATCGCCAGCGAATCGCGCTGGCTTCGGATGTTTGCTCGGAACGCTTCGATAAAGGCAGCCTCGTCGGCGTTTTTTTATCGATCTTACTGAAGTCACCAGACTTCCAACGCTCTTTTCTTGTGAGCTTGCCGTCAAGGTCTTTGTCTGAGCTGTCGAGAGCTGATTTGAGGGAGCAACTTCTAACGGCAGAGATTGTTGTAATCGAAAGCCAAACATAGTCCAGTCCTCGCAAAGCAAGATCCTTCTCGCCGGCGGGCGGTCCTCGTTTATAAACGATCCCTTTAGCGCAAAAACATCGTTTCTTAGCAATATCCTAGATCCCAACCGCGAAGTCGCGCCGCAATACCAGGCCTTTCAATTCGCCCTGAATAACGGAGAGGCGTACGTCGGGATGATCATCTAAGAAAACAATCGAAACGTCACATCTTCCTTGCCGGGATGCGTGATGATGATCTTTCCCTGTACAGACATATCCAGTATGACAGGACTCGTCCGCTCGCTTATCCCTGAAGTTCTAGAGTATACTCTGACCGTCGAAGAAATGACAGATCTGCTAGCCTATCTTGTTCGGTTGATGCTGAAGTCGATAACTTGGCGAACGGTTCTCGCGGAAACGCTTCAATACGGTTTCAGCTCCACTTTCCTGACCTCGGACTCGGTTTCGGCTGCGTCACCGCCGGCAGTCGTGAATACTTGAACGTCGTAGAGACCCTCGGGGAGTCGTGCTCTTTGATCCTTTCCGAGGTCGAAGCACCCGCGTTTATCCGTGACCGCGTACAAGTGAATCGGCTTGCCGCGTTCGTCGGTGATTTCCACGGTGATTGGTACGCCCGCGACAGGTGGTTTAATGCAACCGTTGATGATTATCCGGTCCCCGGCTGGATCGACGCCGAACTCGATATCGACCTTCCGGTTTGCCTTAATGTCGGCAAGTACGCCGCCGATCGGCAGGTATCGGTGATCGAAGTTCGTCCATCCCTCAACCCGGATGAGGGCCCGGTCTTGGGTCTTTCCTTCCTCCTTGTGCTTTCGCCGAATGTAAGGCGGGGTGAAGTCGTAGGGAGCATTGAGGTCGGTCCACATGACCACTTCGAGTTCGTGCGTTCCTTTCGGCGCGGTCCACACCCAGGCGTGGTTCACGACGGCGTGCCAACCAGCGGGAAGGCCGCGAACAACTGAATCCACTTTGCGCCAAACCGTGAACGGGCTGCGTACTTTAGTTTTCAATACAACGGGTTCGTGCGACGAGGCGCCAGCGCTGTCGAAAGAGAAAACGTTCTCCTGGGCGAAATTGTTGTCCACGTTGATCTCGCCTGTTCGCGGCAGCACGGCGACTTTGAGGCAGGTGTGTTCGTCCATTTCTGGCTTCCAGTCGCAGGCGACGACGACTTCGCCACTGCCCGGTACGGCGGGGTTGCGACCGGGAAGTGTTGCGATTAGCTTGGTCTCGAGAGTTGCCCAGTCGCCGTTGTCACCAATTCCTGGGGGACCGTTTACGTAGAAGGTCACGTACACGTCGTTGACGTCCATTGGACCGGTATTGCGGATCCTGACGTAGAATTGGTTGATCCGATTTACCCACGGCCGGTCGCCGTTGCGAATCGGTTTACTGGTATCGCCAGGTTCGTGGTTCTCGTAAATGATCGAGGCGCCGTTGTTGTTGCGGGGGCTGTCCACCCAGATGTCGATAGTCTCCCAGTGGTCGGTCGTCCAAGGAGTTATGGTGAAGTCGAATTGGCCGGTGGGGTCTCCTGCAACCGGCTGATTCCATTTCACGCGAACGCGATATACTAGCGGCCGATTCTGGATAATCTGGTCTACTTGAACGGTGAGATTTCTGGCGGCATCCACTACCTGTTCCCCGACGTCAATCGCGCCAAAGAGCATGATGGGTCGTTCGAGAGTGTTGGAGATGCTTGTGTCTTCCGTCACTCGTGTCACGACTACAATACCCTGGTTCGTATTCGTGACGGCGATACTCTGGTCGAAAATCAAACCGGTCGGTTTTTGCCTTACCTCGACATAGTAGACCAGGCCAGAGGAGACCACCAACTTTAGGATGTGAATCCGGTTCCCGTTCGTATCTTCTGCGGCGTCGTGCGCGACGATGTCGAAGGTCTCGTCCAGCGAAGCCGCGGTCGGCGACCAAGTGCGGGTCATAACGTTTCGATTGGGCGTCGCCGTGCGATAGACTGACATCTGTTCCTGGATCTGATGAGCGCACCAAAGGGGCCCGCCGCCGGAATTGCCGGCCATGCACCACGGCCCTGCTGTGCCTTCAGTGAAGGTTCCGTCGGAGTGCCACTCGGTGTAGATATCCCACATGCCGAGCCAATGTCCGGTCTCGTGAGCGACCCGTCCCCAGTCTGCGCCTGTGGCGACGTAGTAGATGCCCTTGCGCTCGTTGAGGACTAGATTCGTGCCTCCGTCGTTGAAGCTGTCGGTCTGCCAACTCTGCCCGCGCAAGAACGGACCGTTTACGACGACCACGAGCCCGGTGTAATTGTCGAGATTGAATCCGGCAGCCTCAGCGGTTTGAAACGCGTCGATCATCAGCCGGTCGCCACGTTGGAGGAGGGCTTGGCCGTCGATAGCTAAACTAAGATTTGTGCGTAGCGTGGACAAGTCTGGGTCTGCGCCGAAGGGCAGGCCTGCCAAGTCGGTACTCCCTGTCTGGCTCGGATTCGCCGGGTCCGAGACGTCGACGACCGCTAGCGTGCGTGAGCCGAAGGATAGGTAGGCGTGAGTGCCCGACACGATGACATGGTAGGCCGCCGAAGCGGTGGAAAGCGTTCCTCGCGGCTCCGGTGCCGTGGGGTCGGTGATGTCATAAAGGTGGAGCCCACTGTCAGCTCCGGCGATGAAAAGAGTGTTGCCGTCGACCGCTACGCTGTGGGCGCGAGTGACCGCGAGAATCGAAGACTGGAGGACTGGGGCGCCGCCGGAGACATCGTAGAGACTTACACCTGAGCCGTCAGAGGCGACCGCGCATAGATCGCCGACAACCGCCAGGCTCAATATCCAGCTTCCAGCTGAGATTGAGGCTCCGGAAACGGGCGCTGCGGGGTTGGTGATATCGAGGAAACGGAGGCGGGTGCCCGCACCTACATAGACTCTTGCGCCCACCACCTGCACCGCTCCCACCCAGCTAGTGCCAAACACCTCAGTGGTGGAGAGGAGTGGGCTGTCGGGGTTAGTGATATCGTAGATCAAACAGCCATCGTCGAGCGCGGCGACGGCGCAAATGTCACCATCAACGCTTACATCGTGAAACCAACCGGTGGTGACGCGGTTCGTAATCGCAGCTGGCGTAGCGGGAGCGAGATCGAACACATGCAGTCCATCGGTACCCGCGGTGACATATGCGCGGTTGCCTGCGACCGCGACTCCGGTACAGGCGTCGGTTAGGATGGCAGCGTTACCGACGCTTGGGCTCGCTGGATTCGAGATGTCCGATGCGACGAACGCCCGACGTTGATGCCCGGTGAAAGCCGTCGTTCCGCTGACGTCGGCGGAGCGTTTCGTCTGCCGCAGGAGCGCTAAGCGCGCTGAGTCGATATCTTCCTGCTGCCAGAAATAGAAGTCGCGGTTGTTTGGAAGGGCTAACCAGTCGGTAAAGGTGTAGGCCCAGCTCGTCGCTCCGTAGGTCGCCTCTACCCAAAAGCGACGGGCGTCCTCAAAGGTGGCCATCTCTGAATTGCGTATCGCCGTGCGCTGTGCAGCGGTGCCCGGATCGTGATCGATGGGATAGGCCAGGACCACTAGCACGGGCTGATTGGCAACGCCAAGGGCGGGCGTACCGTGTTGAGGCCCGTGGAAGAACGCCGGAGCGCCGGGCGATGAGACGTCGTCTGGCATAGGCCAGGGCAGAACTGTAAAAGCGGTGGCACTCGTACCGTCGCCTGCGGCAGTTGTCACCTTGACGGTTCCGCTGACAGTGTCTTCCCCGGCGAGGACGCGCAGCTCGGTCGTCGACGCGGTCAGCACCAGAGCCCGCTCAACTCCTATGGTGACGACGTTGTCGTCGCGCCTCACGGCGAAGCGAGTTCCACGGATCGTCAGAATCGTGCCGGGCCAGCCGTTGCCGGGGATGAATGACGTTACGACCGGTGAAGTCGAAGTGGGAAAAAAGATGCGTCTGAACGCGCG
Organism: Opitutales bacterium; assembly: GCA_021772595.1. Classification (GTDB taxonomy): domain Bacteria; phylum Verrucomicrobiota; class Verrucomicrobiia; order Opitutales; family Opitutaceae; genus Pelagisphaera. The sequence continues at coordinate 419 of JAJFLS010000338.1, read as the reverse complement.
AAATAGATCTAGAATAGCCGACCAAAATCTCCTAATTCTCTCGATTAAGCTCATTGTTTTCTCCTGCCTGGGCGGGTTGGGGCTGCGGAACAATATTACTGATTTCTCGAATCAGGGTATATCATCCTGTGGGGGTACGTCATTCTGGTACATTAAAGTTATGGAAATTACCAGTTTAATCTGGGTTATATCCTTAGTTTTATGGGTCCTATCACGGATTACTAACCATTTATTCCCCTCTTTAGATGAACGAGGATATTTGGAGCTCATTTAGTAGCGACCGATCTCCGTGCGTCTGCTGAACGATGCAATCGTTCAGCTACGAGAAATGATGATGGTCCCGCGATTGCTCGAAGATCGGCCGCTACCTGAGATTGCCTCGGGTCTTAGCTCTACTTTGTTAAATATCGATTTAGCGG
>JAJFLS010000337.1 GCA_021772595.1 Opitutales bacterium | reverse complement strand
CCTTGCTTGGATATCGCTCGCAATCTCGAACAGGCTGCTCTGAAGGATGATTACTTCATTAGCCGTAATCTCTACCCGAACGTCGATTTCTACAGCGGAATCATGATGCGGGCCATCGGCATTCCCCTGGACATGTTCACTGTTATGTTCGCCATCGGGCGTATGTCGGGCTGGGTGGCCAACTGGCACGAAGTCGCCACGCAGCCAAAGGGCAAGATCAACCGCCCGCGCCAGATTTACCAAGGCCCCGCATTGCGCGACTTCGTCCCGATGAGCGACCGCGGAACAGTGGCGGCGCAATAGATTCGGCGAATCGGCCTGAGCGACGTCCCGCTGAGCGGATAGGCGTCGTCTTAACGGAAATCGTCTGAAAACCACGCGAGTTCTTCGCGTAGCCGAGGCTTCGGCGTGTGATCTGCAATGGCGCCAACTGTTTAGGTTTAAGTTGACGCGTATACGCTCAGCGGAATCAGCCACCGGTAGCGGAGCGACTGCGTCGTTCCGAATTCGATTTGTAGAATAAAGGTAGGGCTGCTTATCCCTAAGCAGCCGAGTCGATTTGGCTGTAGGAGCCTGCAAGCAGGCTCCTACAATTGGGAATATGCGTCCAGTGGGATGTTTTCGCCGAATTGTCGGCCATTCCCCGAGCCTTGCCTTTCACGAGGCTCGAGCTAGAACGCCGTTTATGCAAATCAGTCGGTCTCGCATCTTCAAGCGCCTGGGAATGGGCGTCCCTATTTTTTTCGTATTAGGATTCTCGCTACACGCCGCCGAGAAATTCCATTTCTGCGCGTTGGGGGATATGCCGTATTATTTACCGGAGGATTATCCTCGTTTCGATAACGTAATTGACGTGGTCAACGCGGAGCAGCCCGCGTTCACGGTGCATGTCGGCGATACGAAATCCGGTTCGTCGCTTTGTTCCGACGAAAGCTACGAGCGAATCTGGAAGAGCTTCGAGCGATTCGATCATCCGCTTATTTACACTCCGGGCGACAATGAGTGGACGGATTGCCACCGGCTAGCTGCTGGAAGTATGGATCCGCTCGATCGGCTGTCGTTGGTCCGGAAACTATTTTTCTCCGATGCCAAAACCCTCGGCGGAGGCGACGCATTCGAGCTCTCGGTCCAGTCGGACGATCCTAAATGGGCGACCTTTGCGGAGAATCGAATGTGGGCGAAAGAAGGCGTGGTGTTCGCGACGCTTCACATTGTCGGAAGCCAGAACAATCGGCAGCGCGACGTACGCGGGGCGATGGACGAGTACCGCGCTCGCGACGAGGCGAACGAGGCGTGGCTGGACAAGGTATTCGACGATGCGGCCGAGTCGGAAGCTCCTGCAGTGGCGGTGTTTATCCACGGGAACCCGTTCAAGGAGCGGAAGGAGAAGGACCAGAAGCCGAACCCAGGGTTCTCGCGATTTCTGAAGCAGCTCCGTGAGCGGACATTGGCGTATGGAAAACCGGTGCTATTGACTCACGGAGACTCGCATTACTATCGAGTGGACAAGCCGCTGATGCGCAAAGGAACCGAGCGAGACAGCATCGAAAACTTCACGCGCCTCGAGGTGTTCGGCTCTCGCAATATGCACGCGGTTCGCATCGACGTGGATCCTTCGTCTCCGCAAGTGTTTTCCATGAGCCAGCTGATCGTGGCGAAAAATGTGAGGTAAAAGGTAGGAGGTTTGTTGCGATCTCATTAGTCAATGGTAGGGCTGCCTATCCCTAGGCAGCCGCAACAAACTTCATCATTCGGCTGCTCAGGGATAAGCAGCCCTACCTTTTGAACTAGCTACGGGTATCAAAAGTCCTGACTACTCTTTCACGTGCTCCGCGTGGATCAACTCTTCGAACTTGAGGCCGGTCAGCTTCATGATTCCGGCGTAGAGCTTCCACATCGCGACGATTGAAATGGCCATTCCGGGAATGACGATGACGATGTAGGCGATCCAGGTCATGCGGCCCATTTGGTCGTTGAACTCCTCAGTTCCGCCGACGCTGGTGACAATCATTCGCGCGAGGACGAAATTCATCACAACGCTGAAAATGGACGAAGCGACAAATAACAAAGTCGCCAGGCCGAACAGCTGCTCAAACGATTTTCGCTCGTTTCTCTCGTCGATGATCGTGTCGATTTTGCCGACGTCGATTACAGAGGGATTATAGAAAATCGTGCGTATCAGAGGGTTTTTGGTTTTCGCGCTGACAAGGACGATAATCGCGAAAACCGCCGGAAGCGACGCTTCCTTTACCGCAACCCAAATTCCGTCGAGTTCGAGTATTCCGATCACCCCGGTCAATCCGACGTTGGCGAATCCGAGTATGGAAAGGAAATTGATGGTGTTTCGTCGGATGTAGTCGTATATGCCATACGCGATCGGCATCGAAATCGCGATTAGAAGTATTTGCGTCGGCGTGAGCGCGCCTTCCATCCCGATTTTCGCCAAGAGGTCGTCGAATTTCGAAAACGTGATGCTCGGCGCCGCGACATTGCAGATTATGTTGAGGAGCAGATTTTCCTGCTTTGGCTTCGACTGGGTCATACGAGATTTTCTTTGATTGTCATCTATCGTTAGGGCAATCAGTTTTCTGAATTTCAAGCAGAAACCCGACACGCATCTTCTATGTCTAACGCAAACATTCTCCTGGGCGTCAACATCGATCACTTCGCGACGCTCCGCCAGGCTCGGTACCGCGAGGTCGGTCTTGACGATCCGATGGTCGAGCCGGACCCAACAGCATTGGCCTTGCTCTCGGAGAAGGCCGGTGGGGACGGGATCACCGTCCACCCGCGCGAGGATCAGCGCCATATCCAGAGGGAAGACGTCAGGCGGCTGCGCGAACGGATTCAAACGCGCCTCAACATGGAGATGGCCGCAACCAAGGACATGCTGGCGTTCGCGCTGGAGATTAAGCCTGAGTCGATCTGCGTCGTTCCGGAAAACCGGGAGGAAGTGACGACCGAGGGCGGCCTGGACGTCGTGGGGAATTTCGATCGCGTCAAATCGATCGTGGAAGCGGCGACCGCTGCGGGAATCGTCACGAGCCTATTCATCGATCCGGACTCGGAGCAGATCGCGGCCTCCGCTGCCGTCAATGCTCCTTGCATTGAATTGCACACCGGAGCCTACGCGAACGCTTACCACGGGTCGGGCCGGGCCGCGGAATTCGAGCGTTTGGTCAAGGGAGCCGAGCAGGCGCATGGACTGGATCTCATCGTGAACGCGGGGCACGGCATCAATTACGTGAATATCGCGGAAGTTCGCACGCTTCCGCATCTGCACGAGCTGAATATCGGGCACAGCATCATTAGCCGATCCGTGTTCTACGGGATCGAGGAAGCGGTGCGGGAGATGAAAGCCTTGATAAATGGGGGCTGATCTTTTGGACTGTGAGGCATGACTCTTGATATCGATTTGCCCACTTCCGGTCCGCTGATAAGCGTGGGCGTCGATATCGTCGATGTCGATCGCATCCGGAAAATGCGAGAGCGCCAGGGCGACAGATTTATCCAGAGAGTTTATACGCAAGCCGAGCAAGAGTATTGTATGCGGATGAAGTTTCCCGACACGCATTTGGCGGCTCGATTCGCGGCGAAAGAAGCGGTTTCGAAAGCCTTCACGACCGGGATCGGCGAGCATTTCAATTGGACGTCGATCGGCGTCGTAGTGGGAGATCGGGGACAGCCGGAAATCGAACTCGATGAAAAAGGAACGCGTTTCATGGAATCGCTGGGAGTCGCTCGCGTCGCCATCAGCCTTTCCCACACTGACGATACTGCGATTGCATTTGCGACACTGATAGGCAGAGAAACATGATTGGAGAAGGACTAGGGCAATGGACGGAGGGCCGCTCGGCCTTATCTGCGTCGCATCCGATAATGAGTTGCGAAGACGCAGCCGAATTCGAGCGCGGATTGCTGGATTCGGACTCCAAGATTTGGGAAGCGATGCAATCCGTGGGCCAATTGCTGGGGAGAGGTATCCTGAATGAGTATCGATTTACTCGGTACGCTCCCGAGAAGCTTTCAGTTTTCGCGATGGTGGGGAAGGGCCACAACGGCGGAGATGCCCTACTGGCCATCGATGAAATGGCGAACTGCGGAGCGGTCGGAGAAGTATTCCTCGCAATCGCCGCGCCGTTGACTGAGCTGAAACTGAATACCAAAAAGGCGTTCGATCTTTTGCAAAAACGGCTGGATGACGACACTCTTACGGTCGTCTGCTGCCGAGCGAACGGCGAGCAGTCGTGGCTTTCGGAAATCGAGCAGGCGCTGCAATCGCAGACCTTCGACATCTGTCTGGACGGTCTTCTGGGGATGCAGTTCAAGCCGCCGCTTCGAGGCGCGGCCCGAGGCTTGATCGAGCGAGTCAATGATGCGTCGGGAATTCGGTTGCGTGTGGCCGTCGATTTGCCCAGTGGAATCGGAACCGAGTCGGACGATCTGGCGTTCCAGGCCGACGTGACCTTCGCCACCGGCGTTTTTAAGCAACCGCTTTTGGCTCGGGCTTACGAGGACGCTATCGGTTGTATCCGATACTTGGATGTCGGATTTTTCGATGAGAATCCGAGCTCGGGTGAACGCGTGATTGTAGATTCGATTCTGGATCCGCTTCGCGCGCGGCGTCCGGCTCACACCGATAAACGAAGCTATGGGAGCTTGCTGATCATTGCGGGTTCGCGCGGCATGCCGGGGGCACTGATGATGAGCGTCCGTTCGGCGCTGCAGAGCGGCGTGGGGCTGGTGACGGTTTGCGCTCCTGAATGCGTGGTTGCTCAATTGGCGGTTCAGTTGCCCGAGGCGATGTGGATTCCCTGGCCGGAAACGCCTGATGGAGGTTTGGCGCTGGAGGGACTCTATCTGCTGCGTTCTATTCAATCCAAGGCGACCGCGCTGCTCGTCGGGCCGGGCGTCGGGAGCGAGCGCGAGACGATCGAGATGCTCGTGGAAGCGATTCGACAATCAACGGCTCCGGTGGTGATCGATGCCGATGCGCTTCGTCGGGAAGTTTTGGCTGCGCTCGAAGTCCCCTTTATCGCCACGCCGCATCTAGGCGAGTTTCGCCGGATCGCGAGATTGGATTCAACCGATGATGACCTGGAGGCGGCCTTGCGGCACTTTTCTTGTGAACGCTCGGGAGTGGTTGTGTTGAAGGGTCCTAATACACGCGTAGCTGCGGGAGATCATGTTTTTATGAATACGACTGGGAACTCTGTTTTGTCCCGTGGTGGAAGCGGGGATCTGTTGGCGGGAATGGCAGCGGGTTTGCTGGCCCAGTCGCCTAGCAATCCATTGGAAGTAGCCTGCCAGTCGGTGTATTGGCACGGGAAGGCGGCGGATGTTTTGGCGGTGCGAAAAGGGCAGGTAGCACTTCGGACGACTGATTTGTTGGACTATTATTCAGAAGCATTAAAGGTGGGTGGTTATGGGGAAGGTGTTGACGCGTAAAGAAGCGTATTGGGTTTTAAATAGTTTGCCGGGTGTGGGTCCGGTCTCGATGAATCGATTGCTTGATCGATTCGAGGGTGATCCGGTGGCAGCCTTGAATGCGGGGAAGGGCGAACTGATTCGAATCAAAGGCGTGACGAGTCGAGTGATCGATTCGATGACGCGTTGGAATTCGCTATTCGATCTGGAGCGAGAAAAGGAGAAGGCTGATCGTTTGGGATTTTCATTCATCGACCGCGACGACGCTCGTTATCCGAATCTTCTCAAAGAGATTCATGATCCGCCGATCGGAATGTATGTATTGGGGGAATATGATTTCGGACTGCCGAGCGTTTCTATCGTGGGGAGTCGACGTACGACTTTGTATGGTCAAGGCGTGGCGAGGGAAATGGCCCAGGATTTGGCGAGTCGAGGTATTTGCGTGACGAGTGGCATGGCCCGAGGAATTGACACGCTCGCCCATAAGGGAGCGCTTGATGCGGTGAACGGAAAAACGGTAGCGGTCTTGGGCTGCGGGCTCGATATCATATATCCGCCAGAGAATATCGACTTGTATCGAGAAATCGGAACACGCGGGGCAGTCGTCTCGGAATTCCCGTTGGGGCGTCGGGCGGACAAGCAAACCTTCCCGATGAGAAATCGACTGGTCAGCGGCATGTCGCAAGCCATCGTCGTAGTCGAGTCGGATCTTTCGGGAGGCTCTATGATCACAGCTCGATTCGCCGGCGAGCAAGGACGTCTGATCTGCGCAATACCCGGTCGGATCGATCAACGCGGGAGCCGAGGATGCAACCAGCTGATTCGCGACGGAGCGCTTCTGCTTTCGAGCGTGGAGGATCTCCTTTCGGAGTTAGAGTACGAAAGCCAGATGCCGCGCCTAGATATAGCGTATTCAGGCGACCGCGACAGTGACATCGAAGAAGTCAGCGAAGAAGACAAGGCTCTCCTAAAACTATTCGACGGCGGCGAGTCCCTAGACGCAGACCGAGTAGGCCGACTATTAAACCGCTCCTCGGGCGAAGTATCCTCAGCCCTCATGATGCTTGAACTAAAAGGCTATATCGCCAAACGCCTAGACGGAGCTTTCGAGGCGGTCTCGACGTATCGGTAGTGGAAGTGATCCTATAGTTGCCGCCTGGTCGATTAATTGACCATAAAACAACGAACCTATTGGCTGTTCCTCGATAGGCATGCAAATTCATCGACCTCTATGGTTCACCTATTCCTTTTTGATGCACCGCCAATTAGAGGAGCCTGGCTCCACTTGATACGAATCATCATGCTGACATCTTGCACCATTTCTGCTGGTCACGCTGGCCAGTCACCTCCTATCTCGAGCTCGGTCGAGATGATCAACGGCAGGCCGATGATCGTCATTAATGGCGAGCCACAATACCCGATGATCCACTCTCTCACCGACGTGCCGTCCGGCCGTTGGTCATGGGAGGAGCTGCCCCAGCACAATATCAAAAACTTCTGCGATAGCGGCGTTCGCCTATTCCAGCTCGACCTCTCAATGGAGCACATCTGGACGGCCGAAGACAGCTTTGACATCACCTTGGCGCGCAATCAAATCGCTGGTGTCCTCGAAGTCTGTCCGGAGGCGGCTGTTATCTTTCGATTACACCTTCGGGCTCCAACGTGGTGGCTCCACCAGTATCCGGAAGAATGGGTCGTCTACGCTGATGCCGACTATTACGAGGAGCAGAAATACGGCCTACTCAGAATTATTGAACACGATAATAATCCCGTCCGCCGCGTCAGTATGGCTTCAGTGAAATGGCGCAGCGCCATGACGAAGAAATTCGAACGCTTTCTCAAGGAACTGTCCCAGACGCCCGAAGGCAATGCCTTAGCCGGTATCCAAGTGGCAAACGGTGTCTACGGGGAATGGCACAACTGGGGATTCTACAACAATGAGCCCGATAACAGTCAGCCGATGGCCAAGGCATTTAGTCGCTGGACGCAGGAGAAATACGGCTCGGAAGCGGCTCTTCGCACGGCATGGAATGATCCGGATATCACCTTTGAAACCATCCTGCCACCGGACATGGAAAAGCGCGCCACCGATGGAATTTTCCGCGATCTGGAGTCTGAGCGCGATGTTATTGATTTCTATGAATGCATGCATCTGACGGTAGCAGACAACATTATCCATTTCGCGGATACATTGAAGGCGAATTGGCCCAGGCCGATAATCGCCGGCACTTTCTACGGCTACTATTTTTCCGTCTTCGGGCGACAAGCCGCTGGCGGGCACCTGCAATTGCAACGCATTCTCGAGGCGGAGTCGATTGACTACCTTTCGGGTCCCCAGGCCTACGGTCCGGAATCCATCAAGCTCGGAGATCCCTATCGCTCCCGAAGCCTCATCACCTCCGTGAGACTGCACGAGAGACTCTGGCTGGATGAAATGGATGTGGAACCGAGAGTTCCACTGACCAAATCCTCAAACTACGAAAAGTTCGTCCAGGAAAGCGTGGCGGATGTGCGCCGCAACGCTGCCTTTACCTACACCAAGGGAATGGGATTGTGGTTTTATGATTTCAACATCTCCGGCGTCGATCTGGACGGATACACTCATCTGACTTCTGGCAGTCAGGGAAACTGGGATCATCCCGTGGTCATGCGGCAAATCGAACAGATGAATGCCCTTTTCAAGGAAAGGGCATTGGAGCGGCCCTACCAAAGCGCGGCCGATGTCCTATTTGTATATGACACAGATAGTTTCTACTACACCGCCAGTCTTCAGGACTCAGATCCCGTCAGCAACACGCGTATCGACCACAAGACCCATGCCGCGTTTCGAAGTGGGGTCGTTTTTTATACAGTCCATCTGGATGACCATCCACACGTCGACCTCACCCAATATCGTGTATTGGTTTTTTGCAATACATACCATCTAACCGATGCTGAAAGCCAAATAATTAATTACCGCAACGCC
>JAJFLS010000336.1 GCA_021772595.1 Opitutales bacterium | reverse complement strand
ACGGGCATTTTCGGGAAGTGGCATCTGGGGATTTCCTATCCGTATCATCCGATGGAGCGTGGGTTCGACGAGACGTTTATCCATGGCGGCGGTGGGATTGGTCAGCTCGAAGACTACTATGGAAATCATCACGCGGACGCGACTTGGGATCACAATGGAGTGTTCGAAAAGAGCGAAGGCTTCTCTACCGATGTTTTGTTCGATCGCGCGGCGGAATTCATCAAGTCGAATCGAGAGGATCCGTTTTTCTGTTTTGTATCTACGCCGGCAACGCACACGCCGTACGAAGCGGAGCCGAAGGCGATGCAACGGATTAAGGAGCGCGGCGTAGAGACGAGCGAGGCGGATCTCAAGTTGTATTCAATGATTGAGAACATTGACGAAAATGTGGGGGAGCTGATGGATCAGCTGGATGCCTGGGATCTGCGGGACAACACGATAGTGATATTCGCCACGGACCAGGGAATCAATGATAGAGGCGCTCCCGAGCCGCGCTTTGAAGGAAAACGCGCTTCGCATAACGTTTCCTATGACGAGAAGCACGCGGTGTTTTGCATGATGCGCTACCCGCCGCTCACGCAAGCGGGCGCGAATGATGCCTTGACCGGAATGGTGGATGTTGCGCCTACGATTCTTGATCTCTGCGGCGTTCCAAAGCCGTCCTCCATAGATGGCAGAAGCTTGCGTCCCTTACTTGGCGGCGACGAGCGTTGGGACGATGATCGTGTATTGATTGTTCAATGTCCTCGAAATCGAACGCGCGCGAAGTGGGAGAACGCGGCAGTGAAGACGCAGCATTGGCGTTTGGTGGGCGGAAATCTGCTCTACAATATCGCTGCGGATCCGGGGCAGTTGACGAATGTCAGGGATCAGCACACCGACGTGGTGGCTGCGTTGTCAGCGCGTTACGAATCGTTTTGGAATAGCTTGCCGCCAGCGGCCGATTTACTGAGCCGGCATTTACTTGGAGCTCCGGAGGCTCCGGAAGTTCGACTTAACGGGATGGACTGGTACCGTGGCGGTTCGCCGTGGCATCAGCTGCATCTAGACCGAGCGAGGCAGAATGGAGTTTGGGCGGTCGAGGTTGCTCGCGATGGCCGATATCGATTCGAGCTGCGATGGTATCCTCGCGAAGCGCCGAAGGCGATCGGAGCGATTGGGGCGTCGGTGCGTGTCGGTTCGAAATATGCGTATGTCGACGTTTCTCCGGAGGCCCCGGAAGCGGTTCTAGAGTTGGAACTGAAGGCAGGGGAATATGATATGGAGACCGCCTTCAAGCTCCCGCCGAGCTCTTCCGAGACTGGGAGTTGGGGCGCCTATTTCGCGCATGTTGAATACCTTGGGGAATAGAATTTGTGGCCTAGCCTTTTCCGCTGGGAATATCCAGAAAGGATGCGATTGATGATCGGATTCGTGCGTACTCGACTTTCAATTGCTCTAGTTGATGCTCGGCGTTTGTAGGTAGATCTCCGTTACAGTCGCTCTCCAACTTTTCGGAAATGGCCCTCAGGTTTTCGGCCCCGCAATTCGCGGCGGCGCCTTTTATGACGTGAGCTTGGAAGCGAACGGACTCGACGTTCTGGTTTTCGATCGCGTTTTCGATATTCTCGAGAATCTCCGGGAGCTCTCTTTGGAATACTTGAATCAGATTTGCGACCGTCTCGTGGTCGCCTTCAAATTTGCGGAGAAGTTCATCGAAATTGATGGGGAGAACTTCGGCTTGAGAGCTGCTTGGCGTATGCTTATTCGAGAACCATTCTTGTAGAATCTCCCGCAGGCTGCTCGGCTGGATTGGCTTTGGAAGGTAGGCGGACATTCCTGCGGCGAGGCATCGTTCTCGATCCTCTTTCATCGTGTTAGCGGTAAGGGCGATTATGGGAGTAGTCGTATTTGGATTGTTTGGGTTGGACCGGATTGCTTGCGTGGCTTTATAGCCGTCGACGACAGGCATCATGCAGTCCATGAAAATGATATCGTATTTGTTTATTAATGTCAGGGAGATCGCTTCCGCTCCATTCATCGCTTCGTCGGGGACAATGCCTGATTTTGAAAGCAGGGCTTTGAGCACGGCGCGATTGGTGGCATTGTCATCCGCGAAAAGAGTGCGGTAGTTGCCGGGGTTGAGTTCGGCCTTGCTTTCGCTGACTGGAGAAGAATCGATTTCGCTCGGCTTATCATGAACGTTTTCCAGCGTTTCCAATACTTGGAATGGCCGTAGCGGGTACGTTAGCATGGCGTTGATGAGGCCTGTATCGAGACTCGAATGAGTATTCCGGTCTATTAGATTCTGAACAATGATCGCGTTTAACTCGCGCGATTTTTTCATGTCGCTCAGAGCAGCGGCTACTTGTGGAGTAAACAAAGTCTTGTCGATTACGAGATGCTCGATCCCTGTATCCAGTTCGTTGATGATCGTTTCTGGATCGCTTGCGATTCGCGTTTCGAGTATCCGTGGTTCGAGCCACCTTTTGAGCCATTGAGCGATTTCGAGATCGGGAAGGGCGATGAGCGTGGTCCCGTCTGCTATGCTCTTGAAGGTTTGAGTATGGGCGGTAGGTCGTGTCGTGTTCGCTTTTTCCAGCTGGAAAGTGATGCAGAAGTCGCTTCCCTTGTCGGCATCGCTTTCGAGCCGGATGCTCCCGTCCATTGCCTCCATTAGATTTCTCGTGATTGAAAGCCCGAGCCCGGAGCCTCCGAACTTGCGAGTGGTAGATGAGTCCGCCTGAGTAAACGGCTCGAATAGTTTGGCTTGGGTGCCTTCTGGGATTCCAATGCCGGAGTCCTTTACGTGGCATTCGAAGGTGGCAGTCGAGTCGGTTTGGTCGATGAGGGCGACCGTGATGGTCACGAAACCGTTCGAGGTGAATTTGATGGCGTTGCCAACAAGATTCATGATGGCCTGCCTGATTCTCAACGCGTCTCCAACTACTTGGTACGGAAGGTTCGGCTCTGGGAAGCACTTTAGGCTAATTTCCTTTTCCTGGGCTTTGATGGAAAGGAGGTTGGCGACTTCTTCGATGTTGGTTTGGAGATCGAACGGCTCGCTCTCCAGTTCGAGTTTGCCGGCTTCGATCTTGGAGATGTCCAATATATCGTTGATAAGCTCGAGCATCGACTCGGCGCTTCGACCCACAGTGCGAGCGTATTCGTGAAGCTCGGGTTCGAGGTTCGATTCTAGCAGCATGTGGTTCATGCCGATAATGCCGTTCATCGGCGTTCTTATTTCGTGACTCACGCTGGCCAGGAATTCGGATTTCGCCTGGTTGGCCTTTTCGGCCTCGTCGCGGGCCGAGAGCGCTTCCTGTTTGCTTTTTTCGAGGGCGACGGTGCGTTTATCGACGAGTTCTTGGAGGCGTTTGTTGGTTTTTTGAACTGATTTGATTCGCCAGCGAATGAACGCGAAGGTGAGCAGGCAAAGAAGCGCCGAGCCCGAGGCCATGAAGGTTTTCGTTTTCCAGAAAGGCGGAAGGATGGTGATGTTGATGGCCGACTCTTCGCTGCTCAGATTCCCGCCGTCCGCGACGGTTTTCAGGCGGAAGATGAATTCTCCAGGCGGAAGACTGGGAAACATGAGCTCGTTTTTTTGAGCGACGGACACCCATTCGTCGATCAAGCCGTCGAATTTATATAGCAGAACGTTGCCTGGGTCGCGCGAGAAGTTCAGGCCGGTGAACTCGAGGGCGAGCGAGTTTTGAAAGTGCTTGAGCTCGATTTTCTCCGCAGAAGAATCGGAGGTGATGATCTGGCTGCGCAAATTGGTGGGCGCCGCGTTCTTGTTCAGTAGTAGAATATTGGTGACGATCGGCCGCATCGGTTGGCTTGGCTTGGCGATCATCGAGGTGTGCATGACGTTTAGGCCGTTGGCTCCTCCTACGACGAGCAAGCCGTTTTCTGAGATCTGAATTGATTGGTCGGAAAATGTTTGAGCTAGGATCCCTTGCGATCGCGTGAAGTGCTGGGAGCGTCTAGTCGTGGGATTGAGAAAGAAGAGTCCTTTGGTCGAAGTGGCCCAGAGGTGTCCGTTGTTGTCGAATGCGAGTCCATTGATACTCGAATCGCCGAGGCCTTCCAGATCATCGAAGTTGTCGAATTCGCCGGTTTCCGGATCCAGCATCATAAGCCCTCCGCTCGTCGCGACCCAGACGCTTTGGTCGTCGTCGACAACGATGTCGTGCAAGAGCCTTTTGCGCAATCGGGTTGGGTTTGCGTCAGGCTCGATAGAAAGCGTAATTTCGTCGGCTCTTCTATCGTAGTAGTGAAGGCCCCTCTGGCGTGTGCCGATCCACATATCGCCATTGGGCAGCTCGTGAACGCTAAGCGCTCGAAGGCGTCCATCCAAAATGGCGTTCCCGACGTTCAATCCACTGATCTCGCCTGTTCGGGTATCGTACCTGAACATCTCTCGCCCGAGCATCCATAGAAGTCCCTTCGAATCGAAATAGAGATCCGTAGGATAATCGTTGAAGTAGATTCCAAGCGTTTTTTCGCTAACTCCGAGATCCTTGATCGTGTTGGCCGCGGCATCGTAGAATAGGAGAACGCGGTTGCTCGAGAGGATGAACAGATTTCCGCGATCATCTTCCGTCATGGCTCGAATATCCAATCCTTCGACAAGATGGTTGTTGGCAGCATCTTTCATTGGGTTGTCGATGGAGCCGGATGATGGATCGAAGAGGCGTATCTGCCCATTGGAGCCGGAGATCCAGAGCTGGCCTTGGACTGAAGGCGACATTTCTCTGACGGCTTTGAATGGCAGGG
>JAJFLS010000335.1 GCA_021772595.1 Opitutales bacterium | reverse complement strand
AGCATTGGGTAGGCTCCGGGCGCCGCCCCGGATGAATAATGCGGCATATTGCTTTTATTGGACAGTTTCTAACTCTACTTTGTTAAATAAGCGCTTTTATGAAAGTAGGACAGGCTTCCAGCCTGTTGCCACAGGCAAGATGCCTGTGCTACGCTTGAATGTCCGGAAGAAGAATGCTCATTTAACAAAGTAGACTTAAAACGTGGATCAAACATCTTCGCACGAAAAAGATGGTTTGAAAAGAGCATCTACCCATTTAGAATCGGCCCAATCACTGCTCAACGTCCACAGCCTCAATCCCATGATATCTCGCCGCAAATTCATTCAGACCACCGCTGCCGCCTCTCTCAGCGCAACACTCAATACCGCTTGCTCATCCGGCCAAGCCGCAAAACCCAACATCCTTTACCTCTTCTCCGACCAGTGGCGCCACACCGACCACGGCTACGCGGGTAACTCCGAAGTCATTACTCCCCACATCGACCGTCTAGCTAGCCAGAGCATCAACTTCACCCACGCTGTATCCGGGATTCCCGTATGTTGCCCACACCGGGCCTCACTCATCACTGGCAAATACCCACTCTCTCACGGCCTCTACCTCAACGATCTCTCCCTCGCCCCCGAACACCGCAGCATCGCCCACTGCCTCAACGACGCGGGCTACCAAACCGGCTGGATCGGCAAGTGGCACATCGACGGGCAAGGCCGCCACGACTTCACGCCGCCCGAACGCCGCCAAGGCTTTCAATATTGGCGGACGCTCGAGTGTATCCACGATTACAATAACTCCCACTACTACGGCGACACTCCCGAACGGAAAATGTGGCAAGGCTACGACGCGATCGAGCAAACCAAAGACGCCAAAAGCTACCTCCAAAACCACGCCCAGGACACCGCCGACTCCCCCTTCGCCCTCTTCCTATCCTGGGGACCGCCTCACGCCCCCTACCACACCGCGCCCGAAAAATACAAGAAGCTCTACGCCGACAAGTCCATTACGCTCCGCAAGAACGTGCCCGAGGAAGATCGTGAGATCGCGACGAAAGACTACAAAGGGTACTACGCCCACATGACAGCACTCGACGACTGCGTGGGTGAGCTCATGAAGACGCTCGATGAAACCGGCCTCGCCGAAAACACCATCGTCGTCTACACCTCCGACCACGGCGACATGCTCCACTCGCGCGGCGCCATGAAAAAGCAGCAACCCTGGGACGAGTCTCTCCGCGTCCCCTTCCTCCTACGCTGGCCCGCCAAACTGAAAAACCAGCCCAGCGAAATTTCCATGCCGCTGGACACGCCCGACATCATGCCAACCCTTCTCGGCCTTACGAAAACATCCATTCCCGCCGACGTCGAAGGCGCCGATCGATCATCCGTCGTCCTTGGTACCGAAAATCCGGATACCGACCATGCCGCCCTTATCACGTGTCCCTCTCCTTTCGGGCAATGGACACGAGAGCGCGGCGGTCGTGAATACCGGGGCGTCCGCACCACCCGCTACACCTATTGTCGCGATCTGAACGGCCCGTGGCTTCTCTACGACAACGAGGCAGACCCCTTCCAGCTCGACAACCTCGTGAATCAATCCGCCCATGCGGGAATTCAAAAACAATTGGACGACCGCCTCAACGCGCTCCTCGAAAAGACCCGCGACGAATTCCTTCCTGGCCCCGAGCTCATTGCACGCTCCGGCTACGTCGTCAAACCGACCAACGAAACGGTCGACTACAACATCCCTTTCAATCCAGCCAACATAACCAAAAGCCCGATCGATATTTCCCACGGATAACACGGATCGAAAAATCAGAGGTTTCTGACTACATCTCGATTTCGGTTCCTCATACATCCGTGAAGATCCGTGCAACCCGTGGGCAATATTTTTTAATTCAATGAGACCCCTATCATTCATAGTCCTCCTATTCATCGCAGCCATCTCGGCAGAGGCGGCTCCTTTAACGATGAAGGTCGAGACTCTGCCCAAAGTCGTTCAGGAGAAAACTCAGTTTCTGAATCCGGACTATCTCCTCTTTTCACAGGAAGCCCGCGACCCCCAAGATCCGCTTCCCCTTCTGATCTATCTCCACGGAGGGGGCGGAAGAGGCAATGATATCTCCGTCGCCGAAAGGAAGTCCGCCCTCGCTGTGAAAACCGTACAGGCCTCGGTCAACGAACCCAGCTTCATAATCGCTCCGCAATGTCTGAAAGGAAACGATGCATCAAAAGGCATATGGTTGCCCGAGGACTTAAACCTATTATTGGCCCATCTCAAAGCGACATTGCCCATCGACGAAGACCGCGTCTACCTCACCGGACATAGCATGGGCGGCTACGGCACATGGGTTTGGACAGCGACGCACCCCGAACACTTCGCAGCGGTCGTGCCGAGCGCGGGTGGTCTCGGCAGAGATGGTCCCGTGGATATTACACCGGACTTCGATCAATGGGCAAAAAGCCTATCAACTGTCCCCCTCTGGGCGTTTCATGGAGCCATCGATAAAACCGTTCCCGCAAACCGTTCTGAAAGCATGGTCAAAGCAATCAAAAGTAACGGCGGCAAAAAAGTTAAACTTACGATATACCCAGAAATTGGGCACAACAGCGCTAATGCGACCCATTCGAACCCGGAGCTCTACCATTGGCTCTTCAAGCACCGCCGAAACAACTGATCAATCCGCAGGAGCGATTTCCGCTAGAACCTAAGTATAGAGCTCAGCTTCAAGGTTGTATCCATTTGCTTAAGAACAAGGCCCGTTCGTTCGTCCAAGTAGCTTTGATTCAAAACCAGAAATACTCGCTTTCCTGGACGGTATTCCCATATGAGACGGCTATTAATTCCCAGCGTATCCGAAATGTTGTCGTACTGGACTACGTTCGACCATGTGAAATCGGGTGTAACATTCACCAGCGCTGTCAGCGACGCTAATTTGATGTCGAAATCGCCACCGGGAAGTTCAACGTTTTGCAGTGTGTATGAAAGTTCCGTTCCAAAATGCTTGGATGGCAGATAATTTAGCTCGGTTCTATTTTCCGTTCGGTCCCCGTTATAGAAGCTTCCGAAAGAAAGCTCGTGGGTCATATTCACCATGCGCTTCGTCGCTGTTTCAATTCCGAAAATCCCACGATTCCATTCATAGTCTCCCGAAGAAATTATAACGCTATCGGAAATCTCGAAGTCGTTCAGAGGCGCGTCGAAATTATTCTCCAACCTAAAGTAGACGCGATCCGAAGATTCGAAAACGAAACTCAAAGGCGTTAAAATATGTTTAGACGACTCAAGCTCGTTCGAGAGGTTAGTAACATACTCGCCTTCGTAGATGAGAAAATACTGCCGGAGCCAATCGACCTGTTCCGGTCTCGGCTGATAAGTCACAGTCGAGCCGAAACGGCGAATGCCACGACGCGGGGCGAAGCCCATGGCCGGGTTGAAGTTTTCATCTATTTGTAGAAAGGAACTCTCAATTTCAAACTCGTCCGCAGGAATAACAAAATTGCCACCAAAACTGGACGCCAAACTGTCATCGAAGACGGGGTCGTCG
The DNA here is from genome assembly GCA_021772595.1 of Opitutales bacterium. Lineage (GTDB taxonomy): Bacteria > Verrucomicrobiota > Verrucomicrobiia > Opitutales > Opitutaceae > Pelagisphaera. The sequence continues at coordinate 4,776 of JAJFLS010000335.1, read as the reverse complement.
GACTGCGTACCCAAAATAAACGCGTTTGCTTCTAACCGATACTTGTTGAGGAACTTGTTGTTGAGATACCGAAAGTCAGAACCGAGCAGGAGATTATCAAAGTCCGAATTCGGATCGCCATGAGTGATCAGCAAGCCGACAGACGATTGATCCAAAACCTGCCGACTCACCCGCCCGACAAAGATATTCTGACTGTCCAGATCGCCGCTGGAATCGACTACGGCATCGATCACGCCAATGTCAAAATCGCCGACTCGACCCGTGAGCTTGGCGGCGCCCACCAGCGGCACGACTAGACCAGTGCTGCTCAGACCGATGCGCCGGCTGAAATAAGGAAGAATGACCGGATTCGTTCTCGCGCCACGCCTAATCCGACCACCCAGTCCCCCAAAGTTGAATACACCGGCGTCTTCTAGAAAGAAGCGGCGCTTTTCAGGAAAGAATAAAGAGAATCGCGTCAAATTGACCTGGCGCGCATCCGTCTCGGCGGCGGCAAAATCCGTGTTGTAGCTTAGGGTTGCGCTCATCTTGGGAGACAGCCGGTAGCGGAAGTCCCCGCCCCATTCGAAATCAAAGTCACTTTCGTCCGTATCCCTATTCTCAGATTCCTTACCGAGAAGGTAGGGATTCAACTCCAGCCCCAAACCCTGTTTCAGACCGCTAAGCCCTTTAAGCTTGCCCGCCTCTGCCATGTAATAGGATCGCATAGAGGAACGAGGTGATGCCCAGATGCCACGCTGATCCACACGCTTGAGATTCCGAGTGAGATTGAGTCCCCACTCGCTGGTTTCCGGATCAAAACTGAATGTGGTGAGTGGAAACGCCAATTCGGCAAACCACCCCTTGTCGGTTACTTTGGTTTTCACCTCCCAGATACCATCCCACTGAGTATTCAAATTAATATTATTGCTGATGATCCCATCCTGGCGCGTGCCGTTCGGATTGAATCGAAACCAATAGCCATTGCGTAAGTCGTTAAAGGTATCGAGCGCGATGATAACGTAATCGTCAGGCCGCATGCTATCATCCCGACGCATATAGCGGGCCACAATTTTGTCCGGCTCGGAATCCCAGCACCAGACGGCTACATAGATATTGTTGCTGTCGTACGCCACGCGGAATTCAGTCTGCTGATCCATTTGCTTGCCGGCTCTTGGACTGTTTTGAATAATCGGTCCCCCCACCTCCGCGTTCAACCAAGCCTCGTCATCCAATATCCCGTCAATCTTTGGGGGCTTTTCTAGGCGGACGGCATTGATCTCCGGCTTGTAGCCCCTCTCCAATCGATACGCTGGAATATCAGGATTTTCCGGAATCGTCCGTTTAATTTTCATCTGAGTATCGGCAACCAACGAAGCCAGCAAAAACACCAAGGATCCGATCGGTAAAAGCGATCGGATAGCGATTTTTTTTGGGGATAAACGCATAGAGCACGGACTGAAACCAATTTTTGCTATCCAAGAGAGAGACTCGCAAGTATAATTGAGACCACACTCGCATTCCCAAGCAATCATCCCCAATACCCCTTCGCCCCACAATCTATGACGAAAAATCTTCTTCTCTCCATTTCGATTGCTCTAATAACCTACGGCTGCGCGACCCTGAACGTTGCTTCCGACCCAACTGTAGGCGTCTGGGATTACGAATTGCATAACCTCCCACGAGGCGAGCCGATAGGTGAACTTATCATTACAAAAAATGGCGACGGCCACACGGTAGTCATGATAAATCCCAGGAACGAATTTCCATTGCAGGAGGCTGCCATCGAAGGCAACGCGCTAGTAAGCGGATTCTTCAATAGCGAAGGCTATAAAATCGACGTGACCGGCACGTTTGAAGAGGACACCTTTGAAGGCCAGATCGATGCCGAAGGAAATACATTTCGCATGACCGCGACCAAGCAGGAATAGTGACGCGATAGTTCGACTGTAGGAGCCTGCTTGCAGGCTATTATCATAATCAATTATTCCGGCCGTCTATATCGCCTGCAAGCAGGCTCCTACAGTTGGAATCGGCCCCCGACGCCAGGCAGAAAGGGTCCCTGCCTTCCCTACGCGATTATATCATTCCAGACTTTGCCGTGGACGTCAGTCAGCCGCAGGTCGCGGCCGCTCCCAGAGCCTATTTGCCGAGATAAGGCATTGGAGCATTAGTCGATCGACTCACTTTCGAGTTGGTACGATTGTCTAGCAAAGTAGTCTTCAAATCCCAAAATTCACGCTCGATTTTCTTTCGCGAGAGAGTCATCTTTCCCAACGTTCACCCCACCCAATCGAAACACCTGTCATGTGAAAGATGAATAGACGCTCCTTCATCAGCCATTCCGCTATCGCGGCGGCTTTCTCCTCCCTCAGCTTTGACATTTTAAAGGCGCAATCCAAAGGCGCCAACGAGCGCGTAAATATCGCGTTTATAGGCGTCGGCGGCAGGGGAGCCGGTCATGTCCGCTTCGCAGAAAACAGTCCCCTCGCCAACATCGTCGCATTCGCGGACGTCGACGACGCCCGGGCCGCGGCCACCTTCAAAGCCTACCCCACAGTTCCCCGTTTCCGCGATTTCCGAAAAATGCTCGACCGACACGGCAAGGACATCGACGCGGTCGTCATTTCTACGCCCGACCACATGCACCACTATCCCGCCAAATGGTGCATGCTCGAAGGCAAGCATGTCTACGTAGAAAAACCCCTCGCCCACAGCATCCGAGAATGCCGCGAGCTCGCCGCGCTGGAAAAGAAGACCGGTCTCGCCTGCCAGATGGGCAACCAAGGGCATTCCGGCCAAGGCATCGAACTTCTCAAGAAATGGATCGACGCGGGAATTCTCGGAGACATCGAGGAACTCGTCGCCTGGAACCCGGGAGACAAACGCCCGAACGTCAAAGAACGCCCACCCGCTCAGTCCATTCCAGAAACTCTGGATTGGGACCTTTGGCTGGGTTCGTCGCCAGAAGTTCCCTACAACGTGGCGTATTGCCCCCACGCTTGGCGCTGGTGGTTCGAATTCGGGCACGGTTCGCTCGGCGACTGGGCTTGCCACAACATGGACGCCCCCTACTTCGCGCTCGATCTCGGAATCCCTTCATCCGTCAGGATTCGCAGCACCGGGCCGAGCAAATATAATTTCCCCGCGAACGCGGAAATCGACTACCGCTTCCCCAGGGAAGGCCGCTCCGACCTCTCGTTCAAATGGTACAGCGGACTCGAGTTTGGGCCGAAGCGGCCAAGCGAACTGGAACGCGACCGCGAACTCGGCAGCGGCGGAGGCGGAACGCTCATCTACGGATCCAAGGCGAACGTAATGATGAACTCCCACGCGAGCTCCCCCAGAATTTTTCCCGAAGCGCATTTTCAAGAGCTCGCTTCGTCCCTACTCAGAGCCGGCAAGCGCAGCAGCCACATGCAAAACTGGATCCTCGCTTGCAAAGGCAAAGAAACGGCGCGCTCGCATTTTGAATACTCCGCTCGAATAACGGAAGTCATCCACTACGGAAACATCGCCATGCACGTGAATCGCGACCTCGAGATCGATCCGAAGAAACGGAAAATCATCGGCGACCGAGAAGCGACCCGCCTAGCCTCCATCCCGAAGCCCCGAAAAGGGTGGAAGATTTGAGAAACTGTCCAACAAGTCGAAAATCCGTCGGGGCTTCGCTTGCGGAGACCGCATAGCAAGAGTTCTAGTTGCTTCTGCGGTCTCCGCAAGCTAAGCCCCGACAGGCAACCATCATAATCTGAATACATCAAACAGCGACCAATGATTCGAAAAGCCTTCGTCATGCAACTCCACTCTGGCCAAAAAGAATAGTACATAAAACGCCACTCGCCCATTTGGCCGGAGCTAGAAGCGACCCTCAAAGCGCACGGCGTCGTCAGCTACTCAATTTTCCTGCACGAGCAGACTTTGCAGCTATTCGCGTATGCAGAAATCGAGGACGAAGTGAAATGGAACGCCATCGCCAACACCGAAGTATGCCAACGCTGGTGGGCCCACATGGGAGACATCATGGAAAGCAATCCCGACAACAGCCCAAAAGCCGTCGATCTGACGGAGACCTTTCATCTCGGCTGATAAGTTGATTTTTAAAGCGGGTCCACGCCGCGTGCGCGACGTAGCTACATCGGGAACCCGGTGTGGGAAAATTAATTGTAGGAGCCTGCTTGCAGGCGATAAGCGTGCAATATCGCCTGCAAGCAGGCTCCTACATTCGAAAAACGTCTACAAAAACGTCAAAAGACTGGTCCGCCGCTCAACGAATCCCTTCAACCTTGGGGCGCTCTTTGGGCAACTCAATCTCGGCCATCGGAATAAACGCGTTTGCGGAAATTCTGCCATTCGCGATCGTATACCCATCGGGTTTTCTTCGGATATCAATCAAGCTAATCCCGTCGACACGATCGACCAATTCGCTTCTGAAGCGTTTCGCTATGTTCGCATGACCCGCATCGTAAGCCAGATTGGCGTATTCATTCGGATCGCTCTCGTGGTCGTACAGTTCTTCTAGACTGTTCCACTCGTAGTAAATGTAGCGGTAGCGTTTTCCGCGCAAGGAATGGCCCGTCTTTCCTTTTGAAAAAGTGAAGCTGGTCAACGCGCTTCGATCACGAATCGCACCTTTATTTTCAAGCAATGGAACCACGCTCAAGCCGTCGCAATGATCGGGAGCTTCATAACCCGCCAAGTCAACAAGTGTTGGATACACGTCCAGCAAACTGACGGGTTCTGAAACCACCGTCCCGGCTCTGGTAACTCCCGGCGCCTTCACGAAAAAGGGAACGC
>JAJFLS010000334.1 GCA_021772595.1 Opitutales bacterium | reverse complement strand
GATCGCCGGCGTTAAAGTCGGCGTCGTAGGAAACATCACTTTAGACACCGAAAATATCGTTGCGATGGTTCAATTGAGGCTCAATTCCGACATCACGATTTACGACGACGCTATCGCCTCGATCAAGACCAACGGGCTAATCGGCGACAAATACATCGCCCTCGATCCTGGCGGAGGCGGGTTCGAACTTGAAGAGGGCGAACCCATCGTGGACACCGAATCCGCAGTCGATATCGAAGGGCTCATAAGCCGCTTCGCCTTCGGTAGCTTGGACGAAGAGGAATAAAACACTCGCGATTCCTTGAATTTTCGATAAAAAACACCCTCGAAATTCATCTTTTTGCGGATCTTTATCGCCAGATTGCAATCCATACCGATCTTCAAATCGTTACGACTTGCAAACTTCTTTAACACCATGACTACCAACCTGCTCCGTCTTTCGATCACTACGCTCGCATTTGCGTTTGCGTCTTTCGCATCTGTGAGTGCAGCCGATAGCGACAATCCTAAAGATGCGCTCGAATCGACCATCCACGAATTGCTCGATGTTCTGCATGCCGATAACGGCTCTCTCTCTTTCACCGACAAGCGAGAACAGATCGTCTCGATTCTAGACGAGAGCTTCTCGTTTGATGTGATTATTCAGAGAGCCCTCGGCCGCAACTGGGCCAAACTGGACTCCGACCAAAAGCGCCAGGTCACGCTCCTCATCACCGACTTGGTCCTGAAAACCTACACTCGAGAGCTCCAGAACGGCCCGAGGCCAACGCTCTCGTTCAGCGAGCCCGAAGCGCTATCCAAAAGCAAGATCGAGATCGACTCGAAGGTCAAAGTGAACGGATCGGACGTCAACCTAACCTACCGCCTCGCCAACATCAAAGATCGCGGCTGGCAGGTCTACGACGTTCTTGTCGAAAACGTCAGCATGGTCAGCAATTACCGGAAGCAATTCGACGAACACTTTCAGAAAAAGACCGCTCAGGATTTAATCGAACTCCTCAGAAACAAGCTTAACAAAGTCCACTCATGATATCCCACATACGAGTCGCTGCTGCGACCGCATCGATTCTAGCTCTTGTCGCTAGCGTTTCCCTGCAGGCACAGGATTTTATTGACGCAGACGATCTCATGGAGATCGACGATCTGCTCGACGACGAAACATCCAACGAAACGATCGCCGATCCCTTTGAAGACATCAATCGCGCGATCTTCGGATTCAACAATGCCGTTTATAAAAACGTGTTTCAGCCCTTCACGCGGCAATACGTCCGCATCGTGCCCAAAGAGCCTCGAAAAGGCCTATCGAATTTTTTCGACAATCTTGGTTACCCGATCCGCCTCACCGGGAACGTGCTCCAATTTAAATTCGGTCGCGCTTCTCAAGAAACGGGCAGGTTCCTAGTGAACACCACTGCGGGGCTTGCCGGATTCATGGACGCCGCAAAAGAATTCGAGAATCTCAATCCTCCGAAAGAGGACATCGGGCAGGCCCTGGGAGTTTGGGGTGTTAAGCACGGATTCTACATCGTTCTCCCATTTGCGGGCCCCACGAGTCTTCGCGATTTCGTAGGACGCCTCGGCGGCAGGGTCGTGGATCCTATACCGGAACCATGGTCTCAGCTCGACGAATCCGAAGATCGCCTCGATCTCCAAATTGTGGATACGGTCAACGATCTTCCTGAAATCATCGATCTGTACAACTCGATCACCGACTCCGCCATCGATCCCTACATCGCCGTGCGCGATGGATACACTCAACTCCGGGCCGGCAAGGTAAAGGAGTAGATTCGATACTGATTCCAGGTAGCTCAGTGCTTCAGCCTGAGCATTTTTGGCAACTCGATAGTAGGAGCGGCTTTACGCCGCGATAGAACGATCCTAATCGCTTGGCTCCATTACAGATTCCACGCCGAAATCTCGGCGTGGTTTTCAGACGATTTCAGTTAAGTTGACGCCTACGCTTTCGATTCCGCGATCAGCGATCGCGGCTACAGTTCTCGGCTAGCTTTCCGCCCTGCTCTTCGCGTCGTCTAAAATCGCCTTCTTCAGGGATTCCAGAGTATCGCGGGTTTTCAATTTGGTCGCTTCCAATTCGCTTTCTCCCGAAACCGCGTCGTTGCCGAATAAGTAGAACTTGATTTTCGGCTCCGTGCCGCTTCCGCGAACCGCGTAGCGGTATCCGCTTTCCAACTCCAGGAAGTACAAGTCCTGCTTCGGAATCTCCTTGCCGTCGGGATCGATAACGGTTTCGCGTCCGAAGTCGGTGAACCGCTTGATATTTGATCCGAGAAATTCAGTCGGCGGATCGGATCGATACGATTCGAGAATCCGGGCGATTTTCGCCGCTCCCGCCGCGCCTTCGTAAACGATTTGCCCGAGCGTTTCGAGAAAGTATCCGTGCCGCAGATACAAGCTGTCCAAATACTGGAGAACTGATCGGCCTTCCTTTTTCAGGCTGGCTGCTAGTTCGCAGAAAATCACGCTCGCCGCATTGCCGTCCTTATCCCGCACCGCATCCGTCGGCAGATAGCCGTAGCTTTCTTCTCCGCCAAAAACGTAGAACGTGCTGTACTTCTGCAACAGCTCCGAACGTTCTTTTTGACTCAGGCTATCGTAGTCTAGCTCCGAGCCCGTTTCGCTCTTGTATACTTCCTTTAGCTTTTGCTCGTACAAGAACAGTTTTTCGCCGATCCACTTGAAGCCAGTGAGCGTGTTGATGCATTTAACGCCGTGTCCTTCGGCAATCGCATCTTGAAGCGGCGATGTCACGAAGGTCTTGATCAGGGCCGCAGATTGGGTGCCTTCTTCCGGAATCCAACCCATCTGCTTCAGCTTGCCGATTCGATAATCCGCAAGCATCGCTCCGATCTGGTTTCCCGTGACCAGGACCATTTTTCCGTCCTCGCCAGCGATTGCGACTCCCATCCGATCGCAATCCGGATCGGTCCCCAACAGAATATCCGCGCCTTCCTCTTCGGAGAGTTTGGTCGCCATCGCCAACGCTTCGGCGTTTTCCGGATTCGGCGACTTGACGGTCGGGAAATTCGAATCCTGAACCATCTGCGCTTCCACAGTCAAAGGCTCGACTCCCAGTCGCGCCAATGCAGGCAACGTTGAAACCGCGCCCGTCCCGTGAATCGGCGTGAAGACGACCTTCAGGCCGGAACCCTCGAATGCCGAGCGATCGATTACCGTTTCCACAACCGTATCGATGTACGCTTCGTCTAGCTCTTTTCCGAGCGTGGAGACACCGTTCAATTCGATTTCCAAGCACGCTTGCAACCCATTCATCGAAACATTTTCTACTTCGTCAATCACGCCTTGGTCGTTTGGCGGAACAAGTTGCCCGCCGTCGGCGAAATACGCTTTGTATCCATTATCGTGGGGCGGATTATGGCTCGCGGTTATAACTATTCCGCAAGTCGCATTCAAATGCCGCACTGTGAAGCTTAACTGAGGAGTCGAACGCGGCCCGTCGAAAATGAATGCCTCACCGCCGCGCTTTGTCCAAATGGACGCGGACAGTTCGCAGAAGAAGCGCGAGAAATGCCTCACGTCATGAGCGATCACCAATTTCGGCGCCTCCGCGATGCCTTGGGCTTCGAGATGCTTTCGTGAATATTCGAACAGTCCGATCGTCGCTTTCGCTACCGTGTATTCATTGAGCATGTTGGAGCCCACGCCGGGCAACGCTGGCGCGCCGGTCTTCTCCATTTCACCTTTTTCCTGTTGAGTCGGGGTCGATCCAATTGTACGACCGCGCAACCCGCCGGTGCCGAAAGCGATCTTCTGGTAGAAGCGGTTGTTCAACTCCTCAGCGTTTCCCGATTCGAGTAGCTCCTTGAGGCTATCGGTCGATGCCGGCGAAAGAAATCCGCCCGCAAGCCAATCCTTGATATTCGAGGCAGCAGCATCAAGCAGCTCTCCTCCACTTTCCAGACCATCAACGAGCGCGATAAGTGAATCGTTCATTGCCCCTAGTTCTGGGGCATTCCTTCCGATAATCAAATTCTTTTCAGCAAGAAGCGGCGCGAATTTCTCCTCGAATCCTCTCGGTCGCTCAATTACGCGATTTGCCTGTTGATCGTGATCGGTTTTTATCCATCGTCGTCAGCTCGAAACGATCCTCGACCCTAAACAGGCAATGCCCGAACAGGAAATCACTTACATCATCGGCCACAAGAATCCGGACGCGGACGCAATCTGCTCTGCAATCGCCTACGCGAACTTGAAGGCGCTTCAGGGCCACAAGGGCTTCGTCCCAGCTCGTTGCGGAAATACGAATGCGCGGATCGACACCATCCTGAACAAGTTCAACCAACCCGTTCCCCTTTTCGTCAGCGACGTCTCGCCGCGCGTCCGCGACATAATGGTCCGCGACGTCGTCAAGATCCATGAAGATGCCACGCTCTCCGAAGCGCTCAATCGAATCGACGAGCACGACGTTCGCGTCCTGCCGGTCATCGACGAGGACAATGAACTTAAAGGCTACGTTTCCATTTTCCAAATGGGCGACTATTTCGTTCCCAAATTTAGCGAACCAAAGGCGATGCGCCACGTCCACACAAGCATTAACGACCTCGTGAAAACGCTCAAGGCAGACGCGAAATACGTCCGAGAGGAAGACCAACTCGAGGATATGTACGTGAAGATTGGCGCGATGGATATTCGCTCGTTCGGCAAATTCACCGGAGCCGATGGTATTCCCGCGAGCGAGACGATCGTCATCGTGGGTGACCGGTGGGACATCCAGCAGCGCTCCATCCAGATCGGCGTTCGATTGCTAGTGGTAACCGGTAGTCTCGAAGTCGATCCGGAAGTCCTCGAACTCGCTCGAGAAAAGGGAGTTTCGGTCATTATCAGCCCGTTGGATTCCGCCACCACCGCCTGGACCATTCGCACGGCTTCGC
>JAJFLS010000333.1 GCA_021772595.1 Opitutales bacterium | reverse complement strand
CGCCGCCCCGTTCCAACGATTCGCCGAATTGAAATATTAAACACTCTCTTAGCCTCGCTCTACAACTCCACCCACGCGTGCCCGTTCCGATTGCTTTCCACTGCTTTCTCGATAAACCGCAATCCGGTCACGCCATCGTCTACGGTCGCGTATTTCGAGCCGTCGGTTCCGTTGTAAGTTCCAGATTGATACGCGCGAACATCGCTCTCGAAGCAACGGTGCAAGCGAGCGAAGGCATCATGAAATCCTTCCGCATGACCCCAGGGAGTCGTAGGTTCATCCATGAGTTCCTCCGGCAGATTTTGAAAAAAGCCGTCGTTCGCATGTATACCGCCACGCCAGTGAATCCTCTCGGGCTGGTCTATTAGATTGATCACCAGCTTCTCCGATTCTTCTTGAGCCCACTTCAACGATCCCAGAGCGCCATTCACTTCAATGCGCAAATCGTTCTTGTGGCCAATCGCAATCTGCGTGGCCCGCACCAAAGCCCTCCCCCCATTGTCGAGTTGACAATATGCGGTGAAGTGATCGTCCAACTGGTCCGCTTCAAAACCTTCGATTTTCACGAGACTTTCCAGGTGAGCGCTCAGCGCTTTCACTTCCAAACCCGTAATATACCGCAACTGCATCAAAGCATGCGTCCCGATGTCGCCGCCGCAATTGGACGGGCCAGACTTCGCCGGATCGAGGCGCCAAGCGGTTTTCGCAAAGTCCGGGTTTCGCGACCGGACCGCCATCCAAGATTGAAGATAACTGACATCCACCCAGCGAATATCGCCGAGCAATCCGCTCTGCACGACATGCCGCGCCAAACGCGTCGTCCAATGCCCCAAGTAGGTATGCGCCACGCAGAACGGGATTTCCTTCTCCTTCACGATGGCGCTCAGGGTCTCCGATTCCTGGAGACTGAGAGTAAGCGGCTTTTCGCAAAAAACAGGAATCCCCGCTTCTATAAATTTTCTGGCCGGTTCGAAATGTGCGTGATTCGGCGTCAAAATGAGAACGTAGTCGATTCGTTCGCCCGCAGATTTCTCTAGCTCGCCCTCAAGCATAGCATCAAAACTTTCGTATCCCACTATCGGGTACGGCCATTCCGAAGCTGATGCCATCGCTTTTTCCGAATTCGATGAAAGCGCGCCCGCAGTCACTCTTCTCGTCCCATCCATAAAGATAGCCCGCTGATGCGCCTTGGCGATAAAGCCCGAACTGCCGCCCACTAATCCAACATTTAAAGGTCTCTGATTTGAGTTACTCATTTTAATTGATCGCCCCAAAGTTGTGGAAGCCCACCAAACATTGCAAGAAGGTAGGGCGAGAGCGTCCCGCTCCGCCGCGTACGAAGATCTCGCTCCACCATCGCGGTCTGCGCAAGCGCAGCCCCTACGTCACCACCCAATTCACTCCGTCTCCCAATCTCCCCTTCACCCATTCACCCCGTCTCTCCAACCCTCACCCCCAAACGCTCTTCATCTTCCGCTTCAGAAACGCAACGCTTCGCTGCATTTCTTCAAAGCCGTCCATCCCATCCTCGATGCTAACCCATCCGTCGAAACCGACCTCCTTGAGCGTACCGAAAATCGCGTCGTAGTCGTTCAACCCCTTCCCTATCTCGCCGTGGCTCAAACGCTGGGCGTAGCCGAGACTGTCCATCTCCTCCTTTCGGAGATCCTCTATCGATCCTTCGAGCAAAAAGCGGTCGCTCGCATGCATCGTGAGGACGCGATGTTTTATCCTATCCAAAAGCTCCAGCGGATCCTCCCCGGCCAGGATCGTATTGCTTGGATCGTAGTTAACGCCGAAACGCGGCGAATCGATCCGCCCGACCAAATCGCAAAAGACATCCATCCGCTGGGCGAACTCGGGATAGGTCCAGTAGTTGTCCTTGTAATGATTTTCAATGACAAGTGTCACCCCCCGCTCCGCAGCGTGAGGCAGGCACGCCTCGATGCATTCCGCAGCATAAGAAATCCCGTCTTCCCGCGACACTTCCGGCCGACGCTGCCCTGAAAGCACACGACAAAAACTGCCGCCCAAATCCGAGCACATGTCGATCCAGCGCTTCTCCTTCTCTACTTGCTCCATTCGAAACACCTCGTCTGGATGCGTAAAGTCAGGCGAGCAGCAGAGCATCGGGATGGATCGTCCTTGATCCTCGACCATCGCTCGATACGTCGACCAAGAATTCGCATCCTTCAGATCAATAAAATCGCAATAGAACTCGAGCCCGTCCACATCGAGCTTTCCCGACAACTCAATCCACTCACGCAACGTCATCGATCCATCGATACAAAGCGGATCCATCCAGGCCTTCGGAAATGCAACAAGTTTTGGCATAGTTTATGATATTAATTCTTCCCACGACGAAGCGTTAGCGGAGATGGCGCAGCAATCACTCGAATTTCCTCGAATTAAAACCTGACGAAATCCAATTCGTGAATATTCGAGCGATTCGCGGGCATTATTTAATTCATTCTCCAAGTTCAAAGTTCTCGTCATGGGTCGGGTTGCGTCCAACGAACG
>JAJFLS010000332.1 GCA_021772595.1 Opitutales bacterium | reverse complement strand
ATAATTGCTTACTAGGATATCACTGACTCTCCCTCCAGGGATTCCCGGCACGTTGTTATTTCGCCCTGGAATATGCCGGAATATCAGAGGGATGCGCATCGAATATTCAAACGCGTTTTCAGGCTTGGTATGGTCGCCCATCCCCCAGAGTCCGTGTTGTCCTCCGGCCCAGCCCTGGTCGGCAGCAAATATTACCAAGGTGTCGCCATCTAGCCCGCAGTCTTTGAGCTTATTCATGATGGCTCCTACTCCATCGTCGATCGCGCTTACCTCCTCTGCGTATCGCCGAATGCTCACGGGGTTTCCAAAGTATTCGCGATTTGTATACTGCCAGGGATGAATCGCTCCCCGCGGAAAGGAACTCAACGGATGGTTGGAGTAGTATTCCGAATGCTGGTTTCCGGAAGACTCCAGCTGATATCGGCTTAAACCGTAGGGCCCGTTGTATGCCAAGTATAGAAAGAACGGTTCTTCTTCATTTTCCTCAATGAATTCGCAGGCCCGATCAGTCCATAACTGGGTCAGATACGTCGGATCTGTGCGCGTTTCGCCGTTTTCGATTACCTCCGCATTGTGAAAGGTTTTGGTTCCGCCATGGGGCATGGTAATCCAGTAATCTTCCAATCCTTCTTGTGGCTCGTGGTTGGCGCCCAGGTGCCACTTTCCCACCAATCCACACTTATAACCCTCCGCTTTGAGAACTTCGGGAAGCGAGGTGAACTCGGCTAAAGTATTACGGGCTTCCGGTCCGACCTGCAGGCGTCCGGCAGTTAAATAATTGTGGACCCCGTGCTGGGAAGGGAGCAATCCTGTCAAGTAAGTAGCTCGGGTGGGAGAGCATACGGGATTGCTGGAAAACGCCTGATCGAAACGCACACCGTCTGCCGCAAGCTGGTCTATATGGGGGGTTCTGATATCCGGATTTCCATAGCACCCCAGAGTCCAGGCTCCATGGTTGTCGGTTAGGATGAAAACCACGATTGTCTTCTCCATAGCGGAACCGACGTAAAGCGCGCTAAAGAAGCTGAACAAACAGATGGAAAAAGGTAATAATTTGCGGGTCACTGAAAGCGTTTGAAGGTCCCTTTGATAGCATGATGGAGTAGACCCGCACGATGTTCAATGTTGATTTTGAAATATCCTAAGATCTGGAGTTTCGTCAGATGACCCAATTTCCAGATACGGGCAAGGGGTCTGTATTTTTCTTGGAGAGTGTTTAGTAAGTGGAAAAACATTCGGGGCGGCGCCCGAACGCTACCTATTGGAAGGGAATCTTAGGGTAGCGAACGGGCGCCGCCCCGTTCCAACGATTCGCTGAACTGACTTATTAGACCCTCTCTTAGTCCGGCCTCTGCGTTGAATTCCCAAATAGGTGGGAAATTAATAGGAATCTCTCATTCGGTCCTTCCCAACAAACCAAGTGGCACTACAGTGAAGACATGGCTAACAAATCTTACAACGTAGGAGTCATTGGATATGGTTGGGCAGCTACTGCCCACATCGATGCCATCAACACAACCAATCAGGGAACCGTGCGGGCGGTATATTCTTCACGAAGTTTGGATCCCGTTGAGCTGAAAGTGGCTCATGGCTCAGATATCACCCCCTACCAGAATGTGGACGACATGTTGGCCGATCCATCCATCGATACCGTTTCGATTACCTCCTACCCCAATCAACATAAGGACCAGGCTATAGCAGCCGCGCGCGCCGGGAAAAACCTGATCATAGAAAAGCCACTGGCCCTCTCCCTTGAAGATTGTTATGCGATTCAACGAGCGGTTAACGAAGCAGGAGTCAAAGCATGCGTTTGCTTTGAGGTCCGATTTATCAGTCAGTTTCAATCAACGAAACAAATCATAGATGAAGGTTTGCTCGGAGACCTTCATTATGGAGAGATCGATTACTACCACGGCATCGGTCCCTGGTATGGCCAATACCGATGGAACACCACCAAAGAGAACGGTGGAAGCAGTCTGCTTTCTGCCGGATGCCACTCGCTCGACGCGCTGCTCCTATGTATGGGAAGCGATGTGATATCGGTCTCTTCTATGGGAACACAATCCTCCCATCACGTTTTCGCCAAATATGAATACGCTACCACCACGGTAAGCTTGGTAAATTTCGCGAGTGGCAAGGTGGGGAAAGTAGCCTCCGTGATTGATTGTTTTCAGCCCTACTATTTCCACACCCATCTCATAGGGAGTGAAGGCAGTCTGTTGGACAACAAACTTTACTCGAACAAATTACATATGCGGGACAAAAAATGGGCTGAGCTGCCAATGGCAATGGCCGACTCCGGAGATGTGGCGGACCATCCTTACCAAGCGCAGTTTCAGGCTTTCTTTAATGCCCTCGATAAGGGAGAAGAGATGCCTCTAGCTTCTCTTAATGAGGCCATAAAATCTTTCGAAGTTATTTTTGCTGCGGATCTTTCCGCCGCCGAAAACCGTCCTGTCACTATCGAAGAAATTAAAAGTGCAGGCTAAACAAAAATCTGCCATCGCGATCTTCGCGCATCCCGACGACATCGAGTTTGTCGCTGCCGGAACCCTTCTATTGCTCAAAGAACGAGGATGGGAGATTCATTACATGAATCTCTCGGGCGGAGATCTCGGAAGTCTTCAACGCAATAGGGAGGACACGAGAGCAATCCGGATTCAGGAAGGTAAGAATGCGGCTCGGATTCTGGGGGCCACATTTCACGACCCTGTATGCAACGACCTCGAAATTCTCTACAGTTTGGAGACTTTTCGAAAGATCGCTTCCATCATCCGGGTTGCAAATCCGAGCATCGTACTGACTCACGCGCTCAGCGACTACATGATAGATCATGAAAACACTGCACGCCTCACCGTTTCGGCGGCGTTCGTAAAAGGCATGAGCAACTATGAAACCAACCCTCCGCAACCAGCGGTATCCACAGATCTTACGATTTACCACGCGATGCCACACGGTTTGCAAACACCCTTGAGGCAGAAAGCGCGAGCGGGCCTATATGTTGACACAATGTCCGTCCATGCCACCAAACGTGCAGCCCTGGCAGCCCATAAAAGCCAAAAGGACTTTCTGGATGAGACTCAGGGAATGGACTCCTACCTGAAAACCATGGATGGACTTTCCCGAGGGGTCGGTGAGCTGTCCGAATGTTTTGAATACGCTGAAGGATGGCGCCGTCATTTGCACCTGGGCTTTAGCGCCACCGAGCAGGATCCGCTGGCCGACGCCATGGGAAATCAGTGTCGGATTGATGAAGTCTATGAAGCATCGCTCCTAAACCCGCAATAGAAACAAAATCACCATGCCTCGAACACTCAGTCGCATAGCCCCAGACTGGTGGGATTACACCACCCTGGATTCTGACATCATAAACGATGCAGCCCGCCTGACAGAAAATGACCTTGTCGAACTGACTCGTCCGGGCTTTACCGTCAAATTGTACGATACACTAGAGGAATTTTATTTGGCCGAGGCCTTGGAATATATCCAAGCATGGAAACAAGCTACAGCCGATAACCCAGTCGGCATATGCGGCCCCATCGGACCTACAGAGCAACTGCCCTTGGTCGCCCGCCTGGTTAACGAGCTAGGCATCTCCCTTGAACACGCTCACTTTTGGGGAATGGATGAGTGGTACGACGAAGAAACGGGTAAGGAAGTCCCGACCTCTCACCC
>JAJFLS010000331.1 GCA_021772595.1 Opitutales bacterium | reverse complement strand
GAGCATGCATGCTAAGACAGGTATCGCTTCCCGAGCGCTCCGGCCCGTAATGGGAATCATCGACCCAGACAACACACGCCATCTTCCCAAGATGGTTGCGGCGTGTAGCGGTCTCGATGTATTGAGCCATGCCTTGGAATCATTAACAGCCCTGCCTTACGACCAGCGATCTGCCCCCGAATCGCCTGAGTTGCGTCCTGCCTACCAAGGAGCCAACCCTATCAGCGATATTTGGTCAGAGAAAGCGATTGAGACTGTCTCTCGCAATCTTGTACAAGCCATTGAAGACCCAAGCGATGACGAGGCGCGCGGCCAAATGCTGCTAGCTGCTGCCTATGCTGGAATTGGGTTTGGAAATGCGGGTGTGCATCTGCCCCATGGGATGTCATATCCTGTGTCAGGAATGGCACGTGACTACATTCCAGAAGCATACAAAGCGGATCACCCCATTATCCCGCACGGGATGTCGGTGATTTTGAACGCCCCTGCCGTCTTCCGCTTCACCGCGCCAGCCGACCCTGAACGCCATCTGTACGCGGCCAAGCTGATGGGTGTAGATACATCCGGCGCGAACCCAGAAGATGCAGGGGGGATTCTGGCTAACGCCATCATCGAAATTATGAAGCGGGCGGGCATGCCGAACGGTCTAAAGGCAGTTGGCTTTACGGAAGCAGATGTCGAATCATTGGTGACCGGAACATTGCCACAGCATCGTGTGACGAAGCTCTCGCCAAAACCCGCTGAGGCCGCTGATTTAAAACAACTTTTCTTGGACTCAATGACGATTTGGTAAATTGGAGAGTGTTTAATGAGTCAGTGTAGTAGCGGGTTTGCCGATGGTAGGGCTGCTTATCCCTAAGCAGCCGATTCAGGATAAGAGCAAACACGGCTGATCCCGCTCAGCGGGATCAGCCCTACCTTAGAATCCAGCGTGTTGATAACAATCACACTCATTAGACACTCTCTACTTCAATTCGGCGAATCGTTGGAACGGGACGGCGCCCGTTCACTACCTTGAAATTCCCTTCAAATAGGTAGCGTTCGGGTGCCGCCCATTTCTACGATTCTATTTCAATTCCCCAACCCGGCTTGTCGCTTAGGTAGAGATGGCCGTCCTCCACTCGCTCGCCGTAGGTCTTTCGCGTGCGTGCGCTGTCGAATGCATACTCGAGCGACTTGACAATTTCTGGATACAAAGCAGCGGTATGGATACTCGCGGCGGAAGAAATGGGTCCAGAAGGATTATGAGGCGAGACTTCGATTTTCCCGCGGGCCATTTCAATCACTTCGAGCAAAGGGCCAAATCCACCCACGTGCTTTACGTCGGGCATAATAACGTCCACCCACTGGTTCTCCGCGATGTTGCGGAAAATTTCCGTTCCCCAGAACAGTTCTCCTCCGGCGATCTTCAGTGACGTCCTTTTCTTGAGCTCTATATAATCCTCGCCCATCACGAAAGGCTCTTCGATCCAGTCGAGTTTCAGAATCTCCAAAGGGGCGAGGATCTTGAAGAAATTCTCCGGCGAAAAGCGCTCATGGAAATCCACGCGAACGCCGAGACCGGGGAAGGCGTCTTTTAACGCCCTTAGCGTATTCAATCCCTCTTTACTCGTTTCATCCGTATTGTCCGGATCGACGACTTTCTCGAACGGGGCGCACTTGTATCGTTTGAACCCTTGATCGTTTACCTCCTTCACGAGCCGAAGGTAGTCGTCGATCGTTCGGGTATCGAGGGCTCGATTAATCGTGGTGTAGAGCTCCAGCCGATCCAGACTAGTCTTATCTTTGAAAAGTCGCCACACGGGCACCTGTTCCCGCTTCGCTAGTAGATCGTAAAGCGCTTGGTTGATCCCAGACCACGCGGTCGCGGTAACGAAATCCGGCTCGCTCGCCACTAATTCCTGCTCAAGCGTTTTTAGAGAATCCAGACTCAATTTAGACGTTTCGATCCGTTCGTGAAACAGCGCGGCCGCCGTTTTTCGACAAGCATCGTCCTGCTTGCTGTGGGACGCTTCACCGTACCCAGCGAGCACGCCATCGCTTACCTTGAATACCAGCCAATCCCCCTTCAGTCGTAAACTGGGATGCCAACCATCGGGATCGGGGATCGTCAAAAATTCTAGCGTGAGCATCCTTCTCTTGCTGCATCCGAGAAAGGGAAAGGGCAAGACTGCATTAGTCGCCGCGGTAGCCAATAGGCTCCGTTTTAAGAAAGCTCTTCGAGTGCGTAAGCCAGGGCGCATTGAAATTGATGCTCTATAGTCCGCTCAATCTTTTACTGCAGTCTTCGCGAGATCTTCGGACTTTTTCTCCACTTTGACGTCTATGTAAGAATTGCGCGGAGCTCCGCCAAATACGATCGATCCTGGGCAAGAGCGAACCAATTTCCGAGACTCGGGAGTTACTACATTGAAAAACTCGACGCAGGAAGAGCAGACTCCGCTATTTTCGGTCAAAGAATAAGCTACATCTTCGTTATCCATTTTAGTCGTATATTTTTTGGATACAAAATTGGCGTGATTCGCTTTATGACTCAGCCAGAACGTTTTCAAGTTTTCACCCCATTTCCAAAACCGGAAAACTCTAAAGAACGTTTTAATCATAAAACGGTCCCACCAGATGATTCTCTCCCATCCATCCGGTTTTTCGCTTTGATAGGCTTCTGTGTTTACGACTTCCTGTAGTTGCTCCTGGCTTGGAAGAGCTTCCGGTTTAAAATCGGATTCCTCGTGCGTCGCTTCGAGATAAGCGTCCAACGACTCTGGAAGCCGGATTTCTGACATCATCATTGTTTTCCCTTTTTTATCAGAACCTCGGTACCAGGACCCTTGGCGAATGCAAATCCGGCTCCATACAGACGGGGGTGCATAGATCACTTTTTTCCCTTTCGCCCGCATGACTTGGCAAGGCGTAAGCAAGGTGGGGGAAAGGCTAAAGCCTTCTTTATTTAGAATGGCTTTGGCATCTTCGAAAGCCTCTTTTTCTAACCAGTAGAGATAACTCATGTGAAATCCTTAAGCCTATATTTTGGGGTGTTGCCAACGGGGATTCAGAGGTTCAATGGGGGTGAGAAGACCTCTGCAGTTAATATCGCGAATACACATTCGCAGACCTAACATGGTCTAACTTTGGATTACTTGCAATACAAAGCTGGGACAGAGGATCGGTTTTCTATGTATTTTGTTGATAACCTCCGAATCAAAGGGAATGCCGATTTCGCGTCTTCGAATGCAGAGGTATCGCAGGCCAGTGAAGATACCCCGCGTAACTCATTAACTATACCCATCGAATCGTAGTTACTTAGGTTGGAATTAGAACGTATCTTCCCAAAAACGTTTTCTCCCGACCTCAATCCATGAAGCGCCTGTCCCTCTTATTGGCATGCTCTATTCTGCTAATCCCAGCGGCTGGCAGAGTCATTCAGTATAACGGTGTATATATCCTGCCGTTGCCGGCCGTGTTGATCGGTACTGGCTAATCGCTCGGCGAGCCGTCAAGCAACGGTTCGAACGGCATCAACTCCGCGCCATTTTCCGTGCAGACAGAATACTGCGATCGATTCTCCGGCGAATACAGGCCAACGCCGGCATAGTCGCCGACATTGTTGATGACGTAGAAATTGATATTGAAATTCGGTAGTCCGCGATTGTTCAGGAGTCGCGGCTCGATCGTGTTGTCCTTGACCCGTCGCAACGCTTCCATGCCGGCATCTTTTGGATGATTGCCGCTCCGCATTTCTTCGACGATGAGGTATGACAGCAGGCCGTAGAGGTTTGCCTCGCCGCGGCCGGTTGAGCCGGCTGCGCCAACCTCGCCGTCGACGTAGAGTCCGGCGCCGAGTATCGGAGAGTCACCGACTCGTCCGGGGATTTTCCATGCCAGTCCGCTGGTCGTTGTTACGCCGCAGAGTTCGCCCTTCCAGTTCACGCCATTGCAATTGATCGTTCCGTAATAATCGTTTTCTTCGATGAGTCCCTCCTTGACCATGTCCAGCCCGGCTTGGGCGCCGGCTTCGAACCGTTTTTCCGGATCGAGATAGTGGCGAGGATCGACGCGTCGTTTCCAGTTCAGCCATAGCTCGCGCGATCTTTCGGTATTGAGGTCATCCTCTATTTTGAATCCCATGCTACGGGCGAATTCCTGCGCTCCGCGACCTGCAAGAAGATGGTGATCCGTATGGTCCATGACGGCTTTCGCGACCAGAGACGGGTTGCGAATACCTTCGAGCGCGGCAACGCCGCCCGCCTGTTTGCGAGGGCCGTGCATGCAGCAGGAATCCAGCTGCACCACGCCGTCCGCGTTCGGCAAGCCGCCATACCCCACGCTGGTATCTTCCGGGTCGAGTTCGACAATATTGACGCCGGCGATCAGCGAATCGAGAACGTCATCGCCCCTGGCCATTCTTTCGAATGCGGTCTCAACGCAGGAGATATCGCCGCCGTTTTTTATGGTGAATCCATTTCTTGAGGCGATCACAACTGGCTTGATACCAGACTTGATTTTGGCTGCGGGCGTCTGCGCTTTGGATGTAACTGGTGTCGTTGCGGCAAGTCCGGCTGCGGCGCTCGAAATTACAAAGTCACGTCGACTGATTTTATTGTTCATTTTCTCCCCCCGATTGATGAACCGGCGCTACAGGCCTCCGGTGTCAGTCCAATTGTGGCCGACCGGCGAGGGCTGGTCCAGATTTGGTGGAATTTGCTGAAATCCATGTTGATAGGAAACTCAATTATTCGGATTCAATTCAGCCAGAAGGGTGAGGGCTGGATACGGCTTATGCAAGTGGGGAATGGACTGGGGTTTGTTGATAGGAAATTCAATTGTTCCGACCCAATCGCTAATCGATTGACTTCTCTGTCGGAAAATCCTTCCCGTAGCGGGCGAGCAGCGCAGGAATGTCGTTTTTCATGATGTAGACTCTGCCCATGATTTCCTTTTGCTCGCCGGCCTTCAATCCGCCGATTCGAAAGTCGGAATGCAGACAGGTGATCACGCCTTGGAACAGTTCCTGATAGGGATCCCAAGCGGTCGCCATCAGCCATTTGTTGTCTTTGCCGAAGCACCCGATCAAGCCGTTGTCGGGAACGTTGGGATTCAGGGGCCGTGGGTTGACGTCGGCAGGGTTCACGTTCGGAGCTCTCCATACTTGTCCGGGAACGTATCTTGCCTTTGTCGCCCAGTCGGAAGTCGGCATCGTTTGCAGCTTTCCGTTCTGAAAAATAAAACTCTTCTCCAGATATTCATAGGTCCTCTTGTTCTTTGGGTCTCCCAAACCTGTGAATTCGCCAACTCGAATGCACGGCTGGGCCCAATGGGCTTCGGAGTCACTTTCGGTCGGGTTCTTGGCAAGCAGTTGAAAGTCAACGTAGTCGCGGCCCGCTGTTATCACATGATCAACGACGACGCCGTCTGCCAATTTGCACTGGAGGCGAATTGTTTTCTTGTCGCTCGTTGCATCGACCAATCGTGTTTTGTGTCCGACAACGGTGTGCTTGCTCCAATCGGCATTTTGCGAATTGGGTCGGCAATAGGCCTCGAGATACCACGTTTCGAGTTTCTTCCCCGGGAATTCTCCGTAAATCGTCAGGATATTGTTTTCCCATTCGATTTCGAGCTGGCGATCGGTCTCCTGAGCAGAAGCATTCGAAACTGAAAACGCGATGGCGACCCAGCAAGCAGACATCTTGAAGTTCATTAGGCGTGTCATTTGGATCCTATGAATACTACAGAATCAACAGATAATGCGATACCTGACAAGATTTGAGATAGGAAATTCAATGGTTCCGATGGTTGCCCTGTTGTTCGCGTTGCTGACGCCTGAAGACTCGGTACTCGCAAGCTCGTGAACGATTCGCGGGGTAGATTGAGGGGTTGGTTTCGCGGTATCAAGGTGTAAATCGCGTGGCTTTGATGCCTCCTTCTTTCGCGCTGCTCAATACGGCGTGCCTTGGGGGCGGATCATCGCGAAGCAAGCGCGGCTGTTTTTAGTTCGATTGAGTTGGTGGATTGGATGCTTGGGTTTTCAATGGGGGGAGTAGCAAGCGCGACTAGTAACCTGTCCCTGTTTCGCGATTTAGATCTCCGTCATCATCGCTATCGCGTCCCTGCGTCAACCCCCTCGAGGCGTGGAAGGCGTCAATATCGCTGGCTCTTTTTACCTCGACCAAATGGAACTTGTCGTCCAGCCCATCCGTATTGACTAAGGCCAAATCCGAACCTCTTGAGCCATTGCTTTTGAAGGTCCCATCAGTGAGCGTCACGGTCACGCTTTTCCAGAGGCTATCCCCTACGCACTCTACGCTTTCCGCAATGGCGAGCGAATCTCCTCCGTTGTCGTAGCGCAGCTCCCAAGTGGAACCCGCCACCACGTCGAAGTAGATAACCTTCACTTCCACCAGCTCCGGTTTGCTGGCGGCGAAACTCTCAGCAAATTTGAAATACATCGCGTCCTTCCCGCTGCTGTGCTCGAACGCGCGGGCGAAGCGGCCATAGGGTTGCTCCTTCGAACCGACGCGCCACCAGCCCACGCTCGTCTCGTTGGGTTCGATCTGCTCCATATGCCGACGATAGTTACGGTCGATTACGTTCCAAACGCAGTCGTTGAGGCCTGAGGAATTCAACAGATAGTTGTTTGTATTCAGATTTATCACGGCTTCGGCGTCTTCGTTGGCGGCGCCGTAAGGGGCGTATTCGGTGAGAATCGTCTGGATTCGCGCCACGTTTCCCCTGCTGACGGCTCCGTATTGCCCAGACGGGAAACGCTCGCCGTCAGAGTAGTCCAGAACGTCGCGCAAGGCCACGAACGCCCACGGCGAGGATTCTGGACGCTTGTAGAAGGAGTAGCGGTGAGAGAATTCGAAGGCCTCGTTGTAGTCGCCGGCAAGAATAAACTCAGGCTTGGTTTCCCAAGCGTCCAAGCCCTTGTCCACGCTCGAGATGGCCGTCCAATAGTAGTGCCATTTCAAAGCTGCCTCGGCCATCGGCGTCTTCGACCACTTCGAATCGTTGTGCTCGCCGCGGACGAATTCTGGATTGCCTCCCCACTGCGGCGGATCGACCGTCCCGTAAAAGAGATCGCGCTGGGCGTTGTCCTGATTCATTTCGTTCACGTCCATGTAGCCGATAGCGATGGTGAACTGCTGCTTTCGCAGCTGGCATTCGTAATTCTCCTTCATCCACGCCCCGTAAAGCATCTCGCCCCGCTTACGATCATCCTTCCCATTCAGCTCGCTCGGATCTCTGCCGTCGTAATCGTCGATGTTCCACAAAAAACGAATGTCCTCAGT